>JANQOL010000184.1 GCA_028289675.1 Pirellulaceae bacterium | reverse complement strand
CATCGTGACGGTCACTCCCAGCGATTTTGAAAACAGTCCGTACGGGACCGCTATTCAGGTCCAGATTCGCGTGGACTGCGACAAGAACAGCGTGATGTCGCCTTGGTTTTATCAAGGGCGGCAGCTGACGACTCAAGTCACGATGATGAAGGAAATGTGAGCCGATGATCTGTCCTGGTGGACCTAGCCGACGCGGCGCCGTGTTGGTGCTGATGGTCGTCTTGTTGCCCGTAGTGTTGCTCATGTCTGCGTTCGCGATCAACGTGGCCTACATGGAGCTGAACAAGACGGAGATGATCGTGGCCGCCGACGCGGCCGCTCGGGCTGGCGGGCGCGAATTCGCCACGACGCGGGATCAGACCAGTGCGATCACGTGTGCCAAGACGTTTGCCAGCCGGAACGCGGTCGCCGGTGAGCCCCTGCAGCTGGCCGATAGCGATTTGACGTTCGGCGTGTCCACGCGGACTGGTTCTGGACGCTACGTATTCTCCCCTGGCGGCGCCAATCCCAACGCGTTGGAGGTCGTTGCCAATCGTCAGGCCGGATCACTCGATGGCCCAATTCCTCTGCTGATGCCAAACGTACTGGGCGTAAGCAGTTTTGAAAGCACGCAACAGGCCGTTTCGTCTCTGGTCCAAGTGGACATCGCGCTGGTCATTGATCGTTCCGGATCGATGGCCTACGCGGCATCGGAGGTCGCCGCCTATCCTCCCGCTCCCTATTCCGCGCCGGCAGGCTGGAACTTCTGCGATCCCGCGCCACCCGATTGTCGTTGGCGGAATGTACTGTCGGCCGTGTCCGTATTTCTCACGGAAGTGCAGAAGTCTCCCGCCGACGAATTGGTGTCGCTGTCCACGTACAGTGACACGGCCATTACCAACCAGGATCTGACAAGCGACTACAGTTTGATTCTGGACGCGATGGTGCCGTATACCAACAGTTTTTGCGCTGGTGGTACAAACATCGGCGGCGGCATCAACGAAGGCGCGGGGGCATTAGTGTTCAGCCCCAGTGCGCGTCCGGGTGCATGGAAAGTGATCGTCGTGTTGACCGACGGGATTCACAACATCGGAACCAGTCCGACGACTGCCGCGCAATCGGCGGCCAGCAACGGAGCTCAGATTTTTACGATTACGTTTTCCAGCGAAGCCGACCAGACGCAGATGCAAAGCGTTGCCGCCCAGGGAGGCGGGGTCCATTTTCACGCCACTTCGGCCAGCGACTTGGTGGACGTCTTTGAAGACATTGCAAAATGCCTGCCGACCTTGCTAACCAAATGAGATCTGCCATGCACCCTGGTCATCGCCCACGCACCGGTTCCGTGACGGTCGAGTTTTCGGTGTTGCTACCGGTGCTCTTCATCCTGGCATTTGTCGGCATCGAATTCGCTCGCGTGTCGATGGTCAAGCATGCCATTGATAACGCTTCCTATGAAGCTTGCCGCAGCGTGATTGTGCCTGGCGCCACCAATGGCGAAGCGACGACAGTCGCCAACGAGATCTTGAACCGGTTTGGTGTGACTGGAGCAACTATCACCGTAACCCCTGCCACCATTGTCGAGGAAACGGCGGCCGTTACGGTGCAAGTCGACGCGCCCGCTTTGGGCAACGCATTCGGGCTGGCGAATTTCACATCCGCGCTGAACTTCTCGTCCTCGACGACCTTACTCACAGAGAGATCGCCCGCGGTGCAGGTCATGGCAGTCCCTGCACCACCCCCGCCTCCTCCTCCACCGCCACCTCCGCCTCCACCAAGCGGCGACGACGATGACGATGATGACGACGATGATTCACCTCGGGCTATGCCGCTTCCAGCGGGAATGTCATCGCTAAGTGCACCGCCGCCGCCCCCGCCGATGCTATAGAGCTGCGACCGAGTCCAAACAACATCAGTGGGCTCGACTTTTACGCTGCCACGCGTAAAACATCTGCAGCGGACTCACTCACCGGCCATGGCGGCCGGTGAAGCCCGCGCGGTTGGCTAGTCCTCGCGCGGAGTTCCGCGCGTCTTCTCAATAGAATCCTCCTACGAGGCTCCATGATGGATGTCACTGCAGCGTTGGGCTCGCCGAACGAAACGTCGGACCAAGTGCTTGTCGTTAGTAGCTTTGCCGGCGAAGCATTGAGCGGCGGTGTTCAACAGTTGGATTCGGCCGCTGATGGCTACTTCTCGAAGCTGCAGGCAGACGGAGCTCTACCGGTGAAGCTTGGTAAAGCGTCGCTGTTTCACCGAGTCCCCGGACTGTCCGCCGACTGCGTTGTGGTCTCTGGCGCCGGCGACGCGAGCGAGTTTGGCCCATGGGCGGCCACGCAATGGGCCGGTACAGCCGCCAAGCTGTTGGCCGCCGACGAACACCGACAGGTGGGCTGGCACGTGGAGGATTTTACCTCGACGAACCTGACCCAGGCGGTGGCTGCGGCCATCAATGGTTGTCATGGGCAAGATCTATTGCGTGCCAAAAAGAACTTGCATCCTTTCCAGTCGATGCACTGGTTCACTGAGGATACGGAGGCTGTGCGGCGCGGACACATCTTGGCTGACGGGTTGCTGTTGGCTAGGGAGTTGGTCAACTTGCCCGCCAATTTGATGTATCCCGAGTCATTCGCCCGTCGAGCTGCTGAGGTGGCTGTGGCAACTGGCCAGGAGTTGGAGGTCTGGGACGAACTGAGGTTGCGCCGTGAAGGCTGCGGCGCGCTGTTGGCCGTCGCTGCCGCCTCCGCTCGTCCGCCGCGATTGTTGATCCTACGTCACCGTGGATCCGCGCAACGCGCTCCACTGGCTTTGGTCGGCAAAGGCGTGACGTTTGACAGCGGCGGACTGTCGTTGAAGCCCAGCGACGGCATGCTGGATATGAAATGCGACATGGCCGGCGCGGCCACCGTGCTGGCTGCCATGCAGGTCATCGCTCGCTTGGACATTGAACGTCCTGTCATCGGAGTCGTGGGGCTCGTTGAAAATATGATTAGCGGCCACGCTTTCAAGCTCGGCGACGTCTTGACCGCTCGAAGTGGCAAGACGATTGAGATTCACAACACAGACGCTGAGGGGCGATTGGTACTAGCCGATGCACTCGATGTCTGCCAAGACGAGCAGCCGGAACAGATCATTGATCTGGCCACGCTGACAGGAGCCTGTGTAGTGGCCTTGGGAACGGACGTGGCGGGCCTCATGTCCAACAACCAAATTCTAGAAGATCAGCTACGCCGCTGCGCGGATGCTGTGGGGGAACAAGTTTGGCCACTGCCCATGCACGCACACTTTGGAGAGCAAATCCAAAGCCAGGTTGCGGACATCAAGAACATGGGCGCCGGACGTTGGGGCGGCGCAATAACGGCTGCCAAATTCCTGGAAGAGTTCGTGCGCGAGACTCCGTGGACGCACATCGATATGGCGGGTCCCGCGTTCAGTGACAAAGCGAAACCGCATTTGGACGCAGGGGCGACCGGCGCGCTCGTAAGAACGCTGGTCGAGTTTGCCGGCCAAGGCTAGAGCGTTTTCACTTTTGATGTGGCCTGTTTTCGACGGAATGCGCAACCATTTCGATGATGACGCAGGACATATGTCCGTGCGACTCGCACTAGCCGCTGGTCGTGCGCTTGTCCCAGTTTCGAAAGTGACTTCGTCGGGACGCTTACCTACTTTTCGGCCAGAAGTTGAGCCA
This sequence comes from Pirellulaceae bacterium, assembly GCA_028289675.1. Taxonomy (GTDB): domain Bacteria; phylum Planctomycetota; class Planctomycetia; order Pirellulales; family Pirellulaceae; genus Aureliella. Next base: position 3,378 of record JANQOL010000184.1, on the reverse strand, counting down.
AGAACTGGCGCCGGCCGTTGCGGGAGCCCCATTCTCTTTCTCTTCGCCGTCTTCGCCGTCGGCGTCCACGTTACCACTCAGCTGGTTAGCCAGTGTCTGCATGGCCAACGTGATCGGCGCCTTAGGAGCTTGCTCTAGCAGGGGCACGCCGTTGTTGCGGACTTCTACCATCGTGCGATAGTCGTTTGGAATCTGGGCGAACACATCGCGTCCGATCGTCTCTTTGGCCTTCTTGAGCTTGATTTGCCCGCTTTCCAGCCCAACGCGATTGACGACGATTTTGAGCTTCTCGCCCAGGCCCTCGATCTCATCCAGAGACATCTGTAGACGCACTAGGTTTCGCAGGCAGGGCAGATCCAATTGCACCACCATCAGCACATCGTTGGCGAATTCAAAGGCAGCCAGATCGGTCTCGGTAAAGCCTTTGGAGACGTCGATCACGATGTGTGTGAAGGTCGCTTTCAACAACCCGAACACGCGCCGCAGCGATTCCGGAGTGATCAAGCTGACGTCCTGCAATTGGACCGGTCGGGGCAGTAGATACAGACCCGAACTGTGCTTGGTCAAGGAACGTTTTAACAGCTGAAAGTCCAGTCGCGACACGTTTTGCGTGACGTCGATCAAGCTGTAGTCAGGGATGGTATCCAAGAACACATCAGCGTCCCCGATCGCTAGATCCAAATCCAACAAGGCGACTGTGTTTTCGCTATGGGCTGCCAGCACGCATCCCAAGTTGACCGCCAGACTGGTACAACCAACGCCACCGGACGCACCGGCTACGGCGATGACTCGCGTTGCTCGACCACTGCCGCTCGTACCGCCGAACTTGGTCTCCGACATGCGGTTCAGCGCCGCCATCAGATCTTCCAAACTGACCGGCAGCGTCAAGAACTCCCGAGCACCGGCCCGCATCGATTGCAGAATCAGTTGGCCATCGCTGCTGGAACTCACGGCCAGCAGCGCGCAGTCGGGTGCTTCGTGGCGCATCCGTCCCAGCAGGCTGATGGCCTTTTCGGCGTCGCTGTCCAAGCTGACCACACCAACGTCGGGCGCAGACTGGGCGACAACGTCGGGAAAGAACTCGTAGCGCGAACACTCGGCTTCTAGCCAGACCATGTCCATGCCCAAGAGCATTTTCTTGAGCGTTTCCCGTGACCCGTCTTGAGGATCCACCAAAGCCAAACGCAGAACGTTACTCATTACCAACTTCCTTGAAAGCTCAAGTGAACCGCGCGATGGTCGTTGACGCGCGCTCTACGTGTTTCTTGGCAACACATCTTGGGAAACAGTGGCGATGGGCATCTTGGTATGCCTGGTTACTAGAGGAGATTATTTTTATCCTGCGGAGGTTTCCCGGTGTTCTAGTAACCACTGCATCGGTATTACATATCTATACGCCTGAACGAAATTGCACTAGCGAACGATGGCTCCCGAACCTGTGCTCGGTGACTCCCCATCCTTGACCGGGTAGGCACTCGGCTGCTGCAGAGCGGATGGCGGTGGCAATAGGTTCGGTTGCTGAGCCAGTTTGGGTGCGTTCGGCCCGACGCTCATGGCGGCGGGATTAGGGATGGGGGCCGGCGGTACGGGGCCGCCAACACCGTAGGCTCCGGGCTGTGTGGTCGGGACACCATAGGCTGGGCCACTCATGGGAGGCACTTGCATGGCAGCTGGTGCCTGAATCAGGCCAGGCGCGTAGCCACCCGGGCCACAGTCGTCCTGAGGTACTGGGGATTCAATGTAACCCCGCAGATACAATTCGCAGTCGGTAGGACTGATGGAAGACATGCCAGGCGCCGTCGTCGGTACTTCGTGCGGATCCATGGGGCCAGCAAAGTTCGGTGTGACGGTAATCAGCAACTCGACTTCGTTCTGTTCTTCCTTGGTGGTACGGAACAGGGCGCCTAGAAAGGGCATGTCGCTAAGCACGGGTAAGCCGGAGTTGATCGTCTCGGTCTTGACTTGCAGCAGTCCAGCCAGCGCCAAAGTTTGGCCGGCTCCCATTTCAACTCCGGTTTCCAAGAAGCGGCTGCGTAGACCAGGCACTTCGATACCGTCGATGCGTACACTCTGGCTGGGGTCGATTTCACTGATGTACGGCCGTACTTCCAACCAGATGCGTCCACCACCGCGTACCTTGGCGACGTAGTCCAGGCGGGTTCCAAACTCGCGGAACTGAATGGCCACCTGACCAAGACCGGCTGGCACCACGATCGGAATCTCGCCACCCGAGTTGAAGCTGGCGGGGCGGCCATCGACCGCGGTCAGTGTTGGGCTGGCCAACACCTTCACCAAGTTGTTTTGGCGCAGAGCGCGGATGGCACTGAAGAAAGTGCTGCTGTTCTCGATCACACCCAGGCTGAACGTCTCACTGCCGGTGGCGGCAAAGGTCGTTCCAGACGCGTTGACCACGCCGCTGACCGTTGAACTGATTGCGTCATCGCCGTTGGCGAATGCCCAGTCAATGCCCAGTTCGCGCAGCTTGGATCGCGAGACCTCCATGATCTGCGTTTCCAGCTGGATCGTGTGGACACCCGTCACGTTGACTTTGTTGATCACCGTCGGGAAGTACAACTCGGCGATACTGACGACCAGATTCACGTGTTCGTCGGTCGTCACATGGCCGCTGATGATACAGCCCTGTTGAACGGGAACGACGCTTAGATTGGCATCGGGGAATTGCTGGCGCAAGATGGCTTCCAACTCGCGAACATCACCCAACACCATGACTTCAATGGTGTGCACCGAGTCGTCCGCTCCCAGCAGATCGACTTGCGTAACACCTGTGGAAATGGCTGAGATTTGCAGCCGATTACCGCCTTCCAGCGGAATCACGCTCAGCACGTTTGGGTTCTGGATGCGAACTCGCTGGAAGCTCTGATCCGCGGCGATCTCACGGCTGGTGTTCACCACCATCTGCATGGACTGGCGGTTGTTGTTGAAGTCCAGGCTGACGTGCGTGTTGGTCATCTTCCACTGGCTGGTGGGCTGGTCTTGAGCCCACCCCAGGCTGGGAAGTATTGCCACGGAAGTCAGTGAGGCCCAATGGCAAACGCTTTTCAGGAGTTGCCGAAAAGCGTTGCGTACAGACGTACAGTCTCTAGTGACAGCCATGTGCTAACATCCTTGTTCTCTTCAATTCGAACGCTGCCAGGACGTCCCTGTCCGGCATCTGCGATCAAACTGACTGTCTCGGGAAGTTTCTGAGCCGCCCGCTGTCCAATGGCCAAACTAGTTGACAGATGATTTCGTCTGGACAGTCGGATTCTGAGCGTCCTCGGCCGTCGCGGGATCGGACGGAGAGACGCTAGTAGGATATGTCGGCGAATAATTGCCATAACCTGAATAAACATTCCCAGATGCACCGGCGTAGCCATT
>JANQOL010000169.1 GCA_028289675.1 Pirellulaceae bacterium | reverse complement strand
GGCCGGAATCCAAGGGCAACCTCTACCATTCCCGGTAACGATGCCGCCAGTCGCCAAGACAGCTCCGACCATCGCAGGTAAACCGGCGTCGGCAAAACAGGCGGGATCGAAACCCGGTCATGGGGCGGTCGCCATCGTCGTCGAGCAGGGACGGTTCCTGGTCATTCGCCGCAGCGCCAGCGTACGAGCGCCGAATATGCTGTGCTTTGCTGGCGGTACCATCGAATCTGGGGAAACACCTGCCGACGCCGCCGTGCGCGAGTTGCGCGAAGAACTGCAGTTGGACGGAGTCGCCCACGGGCATATCTGGCAAAGCCGCACCGCTTGGGGCACGTTGCTGGAATGGATTCTGGTCGAACGTAGACCCGGCGCTGAACCGCAGGCAAACCCGGACGAAGTTGCGGAATGGATGTGGTTGGACGGACCGTCATTGCTGACTCATCCGGATCTCTTGCCCAGCGTGCCTGCCTTCTTTTCCGCCTGGGCGGAAGGCCAATTCACATTGCCGGCCACTGCCGGCGAGCCGAGGCCAGAGTGGAAAAGATTTGGTGTGGTCTGACTGCCACTTTCGGTGAACTTTGGTAACCTGTGAGTCGCTTTGTTGGTCGCTGTTACGGCATGTTGGAGCTCGACTGTGAGTGACGATGAATCTCTACTAAACGATCTAATCAGCATGATTCCTGGTTACGGTGCCTACCGTGAACAAGAATCACGACGGCAAGATGACGCGTTGACCCGCGAATTTCTCGCTTCACGGCTGCGGCAGTGCAAAAGCAGTTTGACGCAACTAGGCCAACAAGCGGTGGCCGCCGGGGATTTGGAGTTGCCCGCGCAAGTTGAGCGGTTGCGGGACCGCGTCGACTTGGCGGAGCGACGGCTCGAAGCTGCCGTCGAAGGTTACTCGGGTTGGTTTAGCAAACGGAAGGTGGATGCCAAGCTGTTAAAGGACGTGGCGACTCTGGACGCTAATCTCGTCTCTTTGGTCGATCGCTTGGACACCCTGTGCGCTGCTCTGAGCCCCACTTCCAATCCACAGCAATCGGACTGGAGCGAGCTGTCGGAAGTCATCGATCGACTACACACGCGCATCGACCGTCGCGGTGAAATCCTGAAAAGTGGTGCCTAGGCACCTTCGAAACAAAGACGAAAAATAGAAACACGACATGTTGCGACTAGAAGTAATCGATTTCTTGGATCAATCCGGCCAAGCCCTGGTCGCTCGCGTTCCCGAGATGGGAACGGCGGCGATTCAAGCAGGCGCGCAGCTGATCGTCCAACAAAACCAGGAAGCCATTTTCTTTCGTGACGGGCGGGCCATGGACAGCTTTGGTCCAGGGCGGCACACGTTGACCACGGCGAACATTCCCATCCTGACCAAAATCTTGACGATCCCCTGGGAAAAGTCTCCCTTTCAGGCCTGCGTCTACTTCGTTGGCAAACAGCGTTTCGTGGATCAGCGTTGGGGCACTCGCACTCCCATCACCGTCAAAGATCCGGACTTCGGTATCGTTCGCCTCCGCGGCTTTGGCAAGTACTCTTTTCGTGTGGTCGACGCACCGCTGCTGGTGAATGAAATTGTCGGCACGCAGGGTAAATTGACGACCGAAGAGATTGGCAGCTATTTGCGCGACGTACTCGTCTCAGGCCTAACGGATTTGTTGGCTACAGCCAACGTGGGACTTTTGCAGATGGCCGCCAAATTCGACGAGTTGGGAGCTGCCGCTCGAGCGAAGGTCGGTGAGCAATTCACGAAGTTCGGGTTGGAGCTCACGGACTTTGTGATCAACAACATCTCCCCGCCGGAGGAAGTGCAAAAGGCCATTGATGCCCGCAGCAGCATGGCCGCCATCGGTGACCTGCGTTCCTACACCGTATACCAGGCAGCTAACGGCCTGGGCCGCGTCGGCGAAGGAGGTGGAGGCGGAACGGCTGGCTCGGCCGCCGCTATTGGCATGGGAGCCGGACTGGGCATGATGCTGCCTCCCATGCTGCAGCAAGCCATGCAGCAGGCCCCGCCAATGGCCAGCGGAACGCAGGCTGCTGCGGCTCCACCAGCTGCGATCGATTTTTCCAGTTTGTCCGGAGCACAGCAGTCAGACGTGCAGTCGCTGCTGCGGCAAGTCTGCCAGTCATCGCAATGGACGGTTTCGGAAAACGGCGATCAATGGCGATTGACCGTACCTGTGGGCACGCTCCGCAAACAGATCGTCAATGTCGACTTCTCCAAACAGGATGAAGCCGGCCATCGTTTGGTCAACATCTGGTCCTCTTGCGGTGCCATGAATCCGCAGCACGCGCACATGCTGCTCCGCTACAATGCTCAGCTGCTGCACGGTGCTTTCGCGGTACTACCTTCCGATGGTACGGATTTGCTGGTCATGCAAGGCAATTTGCTGGCCGATACGGCTGACGCCCTGGAATTGACGCGAACGATCACCGCCATTGCCTGGCAGGCGGACCAATTCGAAGAACAACTACTCGGCGTCGACCAGGCTTAACCAGGGTCTGTTTGATCATCCTGGAGCGGCAACGCGTTGACCTGGATATTTGATGCCGGTTCACGCGATCGCACTGCGGCTAATGCAATATTCGGGCTCGCGGTCGATCTGATCACCATCAGTGCCTCACCCGCAGCTCCAATTCGCGCGCTTGGGAGATCCTCAGATACCAAGCCAACATCAACGGCCAAGAAGTTGGGCAAGCTGACAGACACGCACATCGCAGAGCACTGGCATGGCGACCAATACCAGTTGTTGGATTTCGGCGACGGGCGAAAACTGGAACAATTCGGCGCCGTGCGACTGGACCGCGCCTGTCCGGCGGCAGTGGAAGTTCAGCCTGCCGATGTAGAGCAGTGGTCGTCGGCACTGCGCATCGACCAGCGCACCGCCGCTGATCTCCAAAAGCGACTGCCCGAGACCTGGCACGTGCGTCATGGAGCCATTTGTCTTCAACTGAAGCTAACGCCATTTGGTCACGTCGGCTTGTTTCCCGAGCAATGTGTGCACTGGCATTGGCTGAGCGAACGTGGCCGGCAATTGGCCAAAGTTGGAGCCCGTCCGCTAGCTCTGAACCTGTTCGGTTATACCGGAGGCAGTACGCTAGCGCTAGCAGCCCAAGGGGTGGACGTGGTGCACGTTGACGCCTCTTCCCCTGCCGTGAATTGGGCCAAACAAAACGCCGCGCTCAGTGGACTGCAGGATTGTACGATTCGCTGGATCGTTGATGATGCGCGCAAATTTGTCGAGCGCGAGCTGCGACG
>JANQOL010000163.1 GCA_028289675.1 Pirellulaceae bacterium | reverse complement strand
GTTCGCCGGCAACCGCCGCCAGCGTTTCCAAGAGGATGAAGAGGCTCTCAATGAGAAGCTTGATTCGGCAGCTAGCAAGTGCTGATGCCAGGATGATCTATGACTGAATGTTGATTACGGCGCAGCAGATCCAGCTTCGCAGCACTCAGACCCCGGCATGGCGCACGCCAACGATTCACTGCCGATCAGTCGTCACCGCCGTCACGGGTCCAGGCTAAAGCCACTGAAACGCGATTAAATAGGCAATATATCAATAAGATATATTACTTTTCTAGAAAGGGCTGGAGGCTAGGGTCGCCTTCTCATGGACCACGGAAACATCTCGATTGTGCTCAGTTTAGGGCTCTTTCGGATTTCTTTTTGCGCCTAAACCTACTTCCAAAATGGCTTTGGCCGGCCGGATACCCGCCGGCTTGCAAGAGATGCTCACACGGTACACGTAACGTTATAACATCTCATTTCCTCTACAAGCTGTAGAACCGTTTTCTGGGCTGTACCGCCAGATAGCAATCCGACCTTGGCCCTAAGTGACCAACTGAGTGCGCTCTCTGGAATCTGCCCGAATCACTATAGACCACGGGATTCAGAAAAATGACAATCAAGCAAGTTTTGTGGCTGGGTGCGATTACCTTTGCAGCCCACACGCAACCAGCATCTGCACAATCGTCCGACGACAAGGCGAGTTACCTAGATGAGATAATTGTGACGGCGACGCGCCAGGAGGAGAGAATCTTCGATGTGCCCGTCTCGGTGTCCGTGATCGACCAACTACAAATCCAAAGGACTGAATCAAGCACATTTCGTGAACTGTTTCGGTACACGCCGGGTGTCGATATCGTTCGCGATCGGCGATCCCGAGCTGGAGAGGCCAATATCCAGATTCGCGGACTCGGAGGGCGCCGAGTACTCATGTTGGTAGATGGTGTGCGGTTACCGGACGGGTTCGGTGCTGCCGGGGTGTCAGATCAATCTCGCGGTAAATTGGAGATGGAGTCCTTAGGCCGGGTGGAGGTCGTCCGCGGACCGAATTCTTCGCTGTATGGAAGCGATGCGCTAGGCGGCATAGTTGCTTTCCAAACGAAACGGCCCGACACGATCCTTCGTGACGATCAGAAATTCGGTACCGCTTTTGGGGCAGGATTCGACAGCGCCATTGAATCCACGTTTGGATCTGCTGACTTAGCCTGGCGCTCCGGGAACATCGCAGGATTGCTGAATGCCAGCTATAGGGATCGCTCCGAGCTCGAGAACAATAGTTCCAATGGACCTGATCCCCAGGAAATCGAGGCGCGAAACCTGCTCGCAAAGCTGGAGTTAACGCCCAATGACGATCATCTGCTGACCTTCACAGGGGAGTGGTTTCGCACGGACTCAGAATCTGACCGTCAGTCCGCCAACGTCGCGGTCGGGCCGCCACCGATTCGTATCTTTGACAATACTCTGGGCGACGACCGAAGTGAGCGCAGTCGGTACGGCTTGGCCTGGCGATGGACGCGTCCGGACAGCGAATGGATAAAGGAGTTTCATGCCCAAATCGACTACCAAGATAGCCAGACGTTCGAAGAAGGCGAATTCACCGTGACGACGGTTGGTGCGGGACCGCCGAACATCGTGCAACGTACGGATGAACTCGACTATCAGCAAGAGCAGCTGAGCTCGACCGGACAGCTATCGATTGCCTTTCCCAACGCTGAGTGGGCAAGCGCTATTGTCGGTTATGAATGGGTCCGCCGCGACACCAGTCAGCGGGACTTTGAGACCCAGATTGGCATCGCGCCTCCGACTCCACTGACGACGGTGGTTGAGGGAAACGTTTACCCACAGAAACTCTACCCCGATACGCGTAGTGATCTGATCGGAGCGTACGGACAGCTAAGGCTCGAGCTCCTGGACGGCAGGCTGAATCTTCTACCGAGCGTGCGCTACGACAGCTACGAGCTGGATCCCGAACCAGATGCGCTTTTTGCCAATGCCAACGTCTTGGGGTTCGCCCCGGCCAGCTTGGATGAGAATGAGGTGACCCCCCGCATTGGCGCAACCTGGCAGGTGTCCGATTCCGTGAGCGTCTTTGCCAACTATGCGCAAGGCTTCCGCACACCGGGCGCGGAACAGCTCAATCGAATCGGGCGTGTCCCAGTCGCGACCTTCGTTCATGATTTCCTCCCCAATCCAAGCCTGAAGCCCGAGACCAGCGAAGGGGCTGAGATCGGCGTCCGCGGCAAGTGGGCGGCTTTTTCTGGTGAACTTTCCGCCTATGACACGGACTACGAGGACTTCATCAATACCACGCTCACTGCGTTCATACCTGCCGGGGTAATCGGCAATCCGCTGACGATCCGGCAGTTCCAATCTGTGAACATCGACGAAGTGCACATTCGTGGCTTTGAGGGGCGTGCAAATGTTGATTTGGGCGAAATCTCGGAAAGGCTCGAGGGATACGAGATTCGGATGGCCTTCAATCACACCGATGGTGACAATGAGACGGATGATCAGCCCCTAAATTCTGTCCCTCCATCTCAACTCATTCTTGGTGCACACTACCAATCACGGGACGACCTGTGGGGTGTCGAGTTGTACGCAAGTTTTGTGGCCGAGAAAGACGATGTCACACCGATATCAAGCCGCGGTGTACTCGTTGATCACGTCACCCAGGACAGCTACACCACTTGGGATTTCTCGTTCAACGTTCGCCTCTTTAACTCGGTGCGGCTGAACTTTCAGGCAACGAATCTCTTCGATGAGGAGTACGCCGAGTGGCCGGATCTGATTAACTTGCCCGCCGGATCGCCTCAGGTGGACTAC
>JANQOL010000155.1 GCA_028289675.1 Pirellulaceae bacterium | reverse complement strand
AAACTCGATGTACTGCGTCGTCCGTTCCACGCGTCCGTGTAGGTTGGGCTCGATGTGGCGAGCTAGCCTTTCCAAGTAGGCGCGATCGAGTGGCGGGCGCGCCTTAGCCAACACGGAGTCCTCCGCCCAGGACGACGCGCTAGTGCCTATGCAACAGAACCAGATGATCCAAAACAGGTGTCGCATCTTGGAAAGGCCGGCAAGAGGCCGCAATCGGGCAATACCTTCGGATGTTTCCATCATCGAACTCCCGAGACCAGTTTCAGCAAGTGGCTAAAGATTAATCCGACGCAAGTTCCGAGCACATAGCCGACGACACCCGCCGCCGCACGAACTCCGGTTGAAACGCGCCGGACACAATCGGTACCGATGACGCTCCACCAATGCTCGACTACGATCGAACGACGCCAACCATAATAACAGCGCCATCCAACAACTGGGGATCGCAAACGTCGGCCGATTATAGGCTGCCAGCATCGATTCGGGCACGCCGACACTTTCACCGATTGCACAGCGCGAACCAATGGCTCTGGTGCGTGTCGTACCAGCAAGTAATATTCCGCGCCTACGAGCGCATTCTCTCTGTTGGGACACTGACCATGCGCGTTGCCTGGTCCATCTTTGAATTCTCTCGCAAATGTGTCGTTTGCTACTCGGGAGACCGCGCTGCGATATGAGTGGCTGCGCTTTGTGTCAGCTAAACCCGAGTTGCACCAAAGCGCTGTCCGGTCTGGCTTGCTAGCCGTTTGCGAAGTCGTACGCGGCTAGTTCTAAAACGCTGCCCTCTGTTGGCTGCGTTCTCTGCTGCGCCCCTACCTGAAGCGTTCGCACGTCGAACTGCGTGCGCTGCTACTATACGAGAGAATATCATGCTTAAACGCCTAAGAAATATCGGAATCTCTGCGCATATTGATGCTGGCAAGACAACTGTCGCCGAACGGATCCTTTTCTACTGCGGCCGTATTCATACCATCCGCGACGTTCGGGGTGGTGACGATGGCCCAACCATGGATAGCCACCCGATTGAAAAGGATCGCGGAATTACGATTGCGTCTGCCGCCACTCGCGTGACTTGGAATGATCACTGGATCAATCTCATCGATACGCCTGGACACGTCGACTTTACGATTGAAGTCGAGCGAAGCCTGCGTGTATTGGATGGTGCTGTTCTGGTCGTGTGCGCCGCCGGTGGCGTGCAAAGCCAAACCACGACCGTTGATCGTCAAATGAGACGCTACTCAGTTCCTCGCATCGTGTTTGTCAACAAGATGGACCTGGTCGGCGCCGCGCCACAGCGCGTCGTGGACGAATTACGATCAACGCTGAAGATCGATGCGTTGCCATTGCAGGTACCCATCGGTCAGGGAAGTGATTTCCGGGGTGTGATCGATTTGGTGACCATGCAGGCCGTGTACTTCGATGGCGATCATGGTCAGGTCGTGCGACGTGAAGGCATTCCTGACTCTTACTTCGAACAAGCGCAAGAAGCTCGAGCCACGATGCTGGAGACTCTTAGCTTGATCGATGAACAGGTGATGGAGGCAGTTTTGACGGAACAGGTTCCATCCACAGAGCTGCTGCGCTCGGCTATCCGACGGGCAACTCTTGGGTACTTGTTGACTCCCGTTCTGTTTGGTAGTGCCTACAAGAACAAGGGGGTTCAAGAAGTCTTGGAGGCCGTCGTGCATTACTTGCCTTCGCCTGACGAGCGGGAAGTGTCTGCACGCGATCTGTCTAGCCAAGACGACGAAAATGCTGAACTGATCGCCTTGAAAGCAGATCCCACCGCCCCGACGGTGGCGATGGCCTTCAAGACGGTCGTCGGTGACTTTGGACAGTTGACGTACTTGCGAGTCTATCAGGGTCGCATTGAAAAAAGTGGAGTTTATCGAAGTGTTCACTCGGGTAGAAAGGTTCGCTTCGGCCGACTTGCTCGACTTCATGCGAACAAACTGAAAGACATGGACTGTGCGGAAGCTGGCGATATCGTGGCCGTGGTCGGTGTAGATTGCGTGACCGGCGATACGTTCCTGGGTGATGGCGCCAACTGCGCTTTGCTCGGCATACATGTCGCTGATCCCGTCATAAGCCTGACTATCGAACCGGAGAAGAGTGATGATTCTGACCGGCTAGCGAAAGCACTGGAACGATTCCGGCGTGAAGATCCGACCTTCCGTGTAGGTACGGACCCCGCAACGGGTGAAACTCTGATCTCCGGAATGGGACGACTGCATCTCGACGTGACCGTGCAGAAGATTCGTGACGAATTCCGCTGTCCGTGTCGTGTAGGTGCGCCGCAGGTAGCCTGCAAGCAACGGCCGACCAAGCGTGTTGAGTTTGATTACAAGCGCAACAAGCAGACGGGCGGTCCTGGCCAATACGGCCACGTTGTGGGCTACATGGAACCGCTGGGCATGGACTGCGATGAAGCTCTGGTCTTCCAAAGCGAGATTTCGGGCGGGCGTATTCCGTCCGAGTACATCCCTTCGGTTGAGAAAGGCTTCCGCGAGTCTTTGAGCCAAGGTCCACTAGGAGACTTCGAAGTGGTCGGTCTTTCCATCGTCTTGAATGATGGCAGCTACCACGACAAGGATTCTTCAGATCTGGCCTTCATGCTCTGTGCGCGTGACGCATTGCGTTTGGAGATCCTGCCGCGAGGGGACATGGTCTTGCTCGAGCCGATGATGAGGCTAGAAGTCGAAATGGCCGATGAGTTTCAAGGTGCCGTGACTGGTCACTTGGTTCGCATCCGTGGTTCCATTTCCGACGTCCAGCGTCGTGATTCGGTATGCGTCATCCAGGCTCAAGCACCGTTGGCGGAGTTATTCAACTTTGCTGACGAACTTCGGTCGATGACAAAGGGCAACGGCACTTTCACCATGGAGTTTGCCGCCTACGCGGACTGTCCGAAAGACGTCCAGAACCGATTGGTCGGATGACAACCAGCGGAGCCGAAGCATTCGCTTCGGCTTCGTTTCCCCCAGGGAAGAGTCCAAAAGTCGAAGGCTGTCCCGCTCGTGCACCACTTGGCTAGCTTTCCGGTTTCCACGGGCCATATCTGGCCTTTACAAAATCCAACCACCAGGCGATTCCTGCATCGGCGTGCAAACCATCAATGTCTTGGTCGACGTCCTTGATTTGAGAATGCCCACCGGAATCAGTGAACGGTCCGCCGACACTTTCGTTCGGCGCGCACTGCAACCACGTCGATGCGAGCATGTGACCGTTGTAGTGCTCGATCTCGTCGATAGCACGCCGGATCTGCTCAGCCTTCATCGCTTCGGTGTAACGTCCGATCCTGGAATAGTTGTAGTAGCTACCTTTTGTCTGTTTGTGTGTTTGCTTACTGAAGTTTCCCCAGTAACCTCCGGGCGTTGACTTGCCGGGCGTCGCCTCCGTGTCCAACCAGGGTTTCCCAGTGACCTTGGGGCTATGGTGGATGTACAGATCGGCATTGTCTGGTGGCGGATCACTGTCGTTGTAGGCGAGCATGATCGACGGATCGACCGCATGGCCTGCATCAATCATTTCGGCAATGCTCCACGCGGTCGCGTCGTGGGCCATCCCCTCGTTGTCAACGTCGACAAACACATTGCGAAAATCGTTGCTACTGAGCCAGCGGACCGTATTCGCTACAGCGCGATTGGCATCGCTCTGTGTCCAGTCGGCGAGATCTTCTTTCGCCTTCGATGTACTCCAGTAGAGACATCCGACGACGACGATCATCTTTTGCTCGTCGGCGGCCCTGATGATGCGCGCCATCCGCTCGGCATACACTGGATCCAAGCTGGCGTCCGGCCGGTAACCTTTCACGTCACCAAAGCGCGACCCCATAAAGAACACGCTGACCGTATTGATGCCGCTTTCACGGTACACAGACAACTGCTCGATCAGGTCATCCGTCGCGTCATCCGAAATCAACGCGTTTGAGCATCGGACGCCTATGATCTTAAACGGCTCGTCGTCGAGGAGAATTTGATCACCTCGAACCGCAAATGTCGTCTTGGTTGCAGCCGTGGATTCCACAGCAAGAGTCGAGCCGGCTGCTAACGCAAGTTGAAAGAGAATAGCGAAAAAGCGAGTTTGCATGGCAAATCGATCTTGAAGGTGTTCCCTGAGGCAAAACGCATTTATTGACTCAAACAAAAATACACCGTTGGCGACAGTCCCCCGATCAAGTCTTGATTTGGAAACCATCGCGTTGCGACCGACTGATCATCTTGTTTGCCTCGGCATCGTTTGGAAATGACTCAGAGACCGGATCGAATTCGAGCGGACGATCCAATAGCATCCCGATGTTTGCGAGATGGCAAAGGCTCACGCTCCGATGGTGAGACCACACGTCGCTGATCGGGCGTCCGCCGTCTTTGATACACTCAAAGAAGTTGGCCATGTGATTGCCGGGACGCTTGCCGTTGCACAGTTTGTCCATGGCGTCCGTCAGCCACTGCGGCCCTTGACCTCCCTGGCGAGGATCATCACTGGCAAGTTCACCAGTTCCCCACTCGTTCTTAGTGACCTTGTGAGCGACCCCTAAATCCTCGGCGGGCTTACCGGTCAAGCCACCACGATTGACCCGGATTCTTCCTTGGTCACCACTGATGATCAACTCGTTCTTGCCCGAGTACAATCGTGCGGTGTGACCCCCAGGGAATTGAAACTGGCAATCGAATTCCACCGCCACATTGAATCCATTTTCGACTTCGGGAAACCTGCCTTTGCCGGAGATTGAGGTAGGACCTGAGTCGTGCAATTTCATCGCCCACATGGCAATGTCGCCGTGATGCACGCCCCAATCAGTGACTTGCCCGCCACTGTAATCGAGCCACCACCGAAAGTCGTAGTCACCTCTTTGCGGACAGTACGGAACTTTGCGCGTCTGACCAAGCCACTTATCCCAATCGAGATAGTCGGGCGCCGTTTGGTTCTCAAAGGGGCCGCCCTCTTCTCCTGTACCAACACTAATTAGGCAATCGAGTTTGTCGCCTAGCATGCCGCTCTGTGCGATCGCGACCGCTTTCAGGAATACCTGTTGGAATTCACTGCGCTGCTGTGTTCCGACCTGGAAGACACGACCTGTCTGCTCGGCAACCTCGCAAACCTGTTGCCCTTCACGGATGGTCAGCGAAAGCGGTTTCTCGCAGTAGACGTGTTTGCCGGCTCGCATCGCATCGATGGCTATCTTCGCGTGCCAATGATCCGGGGTGCCAATGGTGACGGCATCAATGTCCTCGCGTGCCAATACATCTTCATAGTCCTTGTAAACTCGACAGTTGCCGTCGTAGTTCTCGGCGAAGAATTCGGCGTTCCGCCGGTTGACATCCGCGACGGCAACCATGTCTCCGAGCTTCCCGGCTTGATGCCCTACGACCGCACCTCGGCCTGGATGGTCGCCATCACCGGTATATCGATTGGTGTAGATACTCGTTCCGATAGCCGCGACATTGAGCCGATCGTTGGCGGATTGACCGTGGCCACGCGAGGGTAGCCAAACATATGGCGTCGCGACGATCGTACTCGTTGCTGTCAGGAATCGACGACGGCCGATCCGCTTTTGCTGCCGCTGATTATTTTGCACGGAACACCTCCGAGAGAATGGTTGACTTGCGCACCACAATACAATTCCTGCTGCGACACATCAGTTTTTGCACAGTGTAGCTGGTTGGCTGCGGACCTGGGTTACTTTTTGTTTGATTCCTTCACGACGTCTGGCGACCCGATCGCTGCACCCGCAGGCAGATTAGAATACCGAGACAACACTTCGCCGCGGAACTGATTGATGGGTTGCGAGTCATCCTGACTTCAGTGGCTGACGAAAGCCCCCGCACCTCCCAGCACGATTCGAACCTCTACCACATTTTGTGTCGAGCCCCGATGACGAAACGCTTCAGAGCAGGACAGCCTCCTGAAAACAACAGTCGCACGCTAATCTCGATGCAAACAAGAAGCATGCAATTCCTGGCTTGCCTGACGGTGCTATGTTGTGCGGCGA
Source organism: Pirellulaceae bacterium (assembly GCA_028289675.1). Classification (GTDB taxonomy): domain Bacteria; phylum Planctomycetota; class Planctomycetia; order Pirellulales; family Pirellulaceae; genus Aureliella. Next base: position 17,414 of record JANQOL010000155.1, on the reverse strand, counting down.
TGGCCGTCGGCGCTGATGCGGAACGACCCAACATTGTCTTCATACTGGTCGACGATCTCGGCTGGTCGGATCTTGCTTGTTACGGACACGCCTATCACAAAACTCCCAATATCGACCGGTTGGCGGCCGACGGGCTGCGTTTCACAGATGGCTACGCGCCTGCCCCCATCTGTTCTGCATCGCGAGCAAGCATTCTGACCGGTAAGACACCCGCGCGGTTAGGCTTTGAGTTCGTGACGAAGCACGAATCAGGATTTCAGCAAATAGACGCAGAAGTGCCGTTGCAGACGCCAAAACTGACACTCAATTTGCCTGCCGAAGAAATCACCATCGCCGATCGATTGTCCGCGGTCGGCTACCGCACGGCGTTTTTTGGAAAGTGGCACGTCAGTCAGCACTACGAGCGCCGCTATCTTGCATGGCACCCGGAGTTCGGACCTAGACGCCAGGGCTTCGCCATTGCCACCGAAGACTTTGGCGACCACCCTTATGCGTGGCGAAATCGGAAGGCGCCGGCTGACCTTCCAGACGGAGCCTTTCCAAGCGACTCGATGATCAACCGCGCGACTGACTTCATTCACAGCCAGAAGGATTCTCAAACACCTTACTTTTTGATGGTCTCGTCCTTCTACGTTCACACGCCCGTAAAAAATCGCTGTCGATGGTTAGTTGAAGACTACGAACGATTTCTTGGCAAGCGTGCACCGAATCGTAGCAAACGCTTAGAGTACGCCGCCTTCGTGGAAACGCTTGATCATCATGTCGGTTCAATCGTTGACGCGATTGATGACTCGGGTCAACGTGAAAACACACTGGTGTTTTTCATGTCCGATAACGGCGGTCATCCCGAATACTGCTCCAACGCGCCTCTCCGCGGTTCGAAATGGAATCTCTACGAAGGCGGCATCCGCGTTCCCATGATCGCTCGTTGGCCACAGACAATTTCGGCGGGTGAAACTAGTGATACACCAGTGATCGGCTATGATTTGCTACCGACGTTTGTTGAGTTAGCGAGCGCCAGCAACGATAGCGAAGACGAAGTGCTTGACGGCCTGAGCGTTCGAAATGTCTTCAGCGATCCGAACTGGTTCCCTCAGCGAAGTTTGATCTGGCATTTTCCGTTTTATCACCCAGAGTCGACTTACTCGCGGGCAATTGAAACAGCAGGTGTCAACGATTTCGCTACGAGCAAAACTCGACCTCAGTCCGCCGTGCGACGGGGGAAATACAAGCTAATTCATTTCGCCGAGGACGATCGCGTCGCATTGTACGACCTTGGTGGCGATATCTCCGAGCAGAAGGACCTGAGTGAACGGCAGGCGAAGATTTCAGCCGAACTAAGGATTCTGCTAGACCGCCAACTAAACACAATGAACGCTCGCCGCGCCACACCGAAAGGTTAAGTGACGATGAATCGATTTGCGCCAGTTTGTCCGATGACAACGGGAAGCCGCCCGATCCAAGGGGCTCAAGCAAGTCGATTGCAGACCGAATCGGAGTTTGAAAACTCCCTCTTAGTCAGATATGCGTTGATCGGCGCCAGGGGAGCGTTTAGAGCTGGTGGCTTCTGTCGTTTGGTTCGGCGAGCGTTTGCTGTCTGAGTTCGTGTCGTGCTCGAACTCAAGCAACCCGATCACAGTCCAGCATGCTCCCCAGTATGACGCCGTCTCGGTCACTTGGTCGCGGTAACCTTGTTTGGTGCCATGAACCGGCCAAGACCCGTCGGGTTGTTGTGTCTTGCTCAGAAACCGTGCGGCACGCTGTACAGCCGGATGTTCTCGCGAAAGTCCGTCACGTCCGAGTGCATAGAGTGCGATCCCAGTGCCGAGTGCATCGCTATCGTCTTCCACCAACCAACCCCATCCGCCGTCGTCGTGTTGATGGGCAAGCAACTTGCTTCGCAGCGAGTCAGCACTTTCTTCGTGGCCGGCGGCCCGATCAACCAATAGCTTAACGGCCCACCACTCGGTCGACTGGCCAAGTTCCGGTTCCGCGTCCAGCCACTTACGGGCCTTTTGCTGCGCCGATTCAAACGCTTCATCGATGGGGCCGCTGGCACGTAGTCCCAGAAGAGTCCACATGGTAGTGACTTGCCGCGTTTCTCTGAGATCCCGTTTTTGCTTTGGCAACTGTCCTTTCGGATCCCACGAACCGTCGTCCTGCTGGGCCCGCAGCAGGTGTTTTCGATAAGTCGTAATCCACTCCAGTTCTCCGGTAGTCGGCGAGGCTGGTCGGCCCAGCAGCAACTGGGCAACCGTGTCGCTTTCGTTGGTCAGTGCTTGCTTCATGGAAGTCTCGTGGCGACGGTCTGGATTAACCAGGTTTTCCCAGGTTGTAGCCCACGTGTTCCACTCCCCCAACTGATCGGCGTCGGTATCGAATCCGGCCTCGGCCGCTCGATTTAGCGACCAAACTTGGTAGCCAACGCGATGACAGGAAAGGCAATCGTTCTCATTGATCCAATCTTGCCCGCCCTGGCGGATGACCGGCAAGGCTCGTTGAACGATGCCGCGCATATCGTTGGTTACGCCAGCAGATTCACCCGACGATTGGCAACGCGCCAGCCGGGGTTGCGCAATTGCCGCGGCCGATAATGCCAACAGCAGAGCAGTTTTGAAGGTTGTTTTCACGTTCGGTTGGCTCCTGGCAAGAGCTTGCAGAAAACGCGTGTCCGCGAAGTCGGGAGACGCTCTAACAACTTAAACGATGGCGCGTTACATCGGCTAAAAGACTCGGTAAAAACTCGGGCCAAAGTGGATTTTGTTATTGAGACCGACGACTCAATACATGGCCAAGTTCTTGATGGGTTATACTCGCCGATCAGGTTGCTGCTGGGCCGCAATGCCATGGAATTTTTACGTTTTACGAGTGGCGGTCACAGCATTTCGTTGTCGGCACGTTGGAAACATCTGCATGTGGTCGTGGCAATTGGCATTGCGGATGGAAAACGCTCCGGTGTTTTGTTTAGCAGCCAGCCGCAGGCGACCAGATTCGTAAGCCGAGTACGCCTACGGCTGACTGCTAAACAGTGTCGAAATAGGCAGTGTCAAATTAAGCAGCGTCAAAATAAGCAGTGCCAAAATTCAACGACAGACGCGGATCAACGAACATGCGACACGGAACGGTGTTGCGTTTAGCCGGTAGCCGTGCGCACGCGCTTGCCCAGTGTTTAGAGCTCGACACCCGCGCCTGCACGGCTCCTCAAATCCGGCCCAACCAAGTCCCCAGGCTGCGAGCCAATTTGCAAGCGACATCGAGTCCAGGAGTTGTCCACATGTCAGTCACTGCAGCGTGTTTTGTTGAACAGAGTGATTCAGCTTGCAATCTGGCGGTCCCGGCCTTGCGTCTTCGTCGTCTAACGTTGGCAGCGTTGATGGCGTTCAGCGCCCTTGTCGGCGGACTGGCTAATTTGGCCACCGCTGAGACGGCTCAGCCGCCGAACGTTTTGCTCATCCTGACCGACGATCAAGGCTGGAGTACGCTCGGTTGCTACGGCGGACGGATTGTTGATACGCCGAACTTGGATCGGCTGGCTACCGAAGGCGCCCGTTTCACCTCAGCTTATGTGACCTCGCAATGCACTCCCACCCGCGCGACGTTGTTGTCCGGGCAGTACACGGCCCGCAACCGAATGTGGCACGTGATCGGATGGTATGGCTGTCCCTGGGCGCGGATCGAGGAACTTCCGTTTCGCGAGCAGTTTCCGCGCGGCAAAGCCACGCTTGCATCGGAACTGAAATGGGCTGGCTACGCTACCGGGATCATGGGCAAATGGCATTTGACCAACAATGCAGACGGTGATTACCAAGGGTTGCGCCCTGGGCACAGTGCGCACTATGGTTTTGACTTTGCCGCACCGGTATTGACCAAGGACGAATTCAGCCAGGGGGCTGACCGCGGTGTTGCCACGCTCACTCAAGCAGCCCTCGAGTTTATTGACGAACACCGAAACCAACCCTGGTTCTGTTTTCTATCACACCACATGATTCACGGGACGGTTGTTGCCCCGACGACCTTGGAAGACAAATATCGTCAACGCGGGTTTGGCGAGGAAGGGCCGAATCGTGCGGTGTACCTAGCCGGGCTCGAAACGATCGACCGTTCCATCGGCAAGCTGATGGACGGTCTGCAAGCGATGGGCGAAGCCGAAAACACGGTGGTGATTTTTCTGAGCGACAACGGTGGCATCGACGAGCGACTAGAACACCGATCTTTGGCAAAGCCTCATTCCGATGCGCCGAAGTTGCAGGCCAACCTGCGCGAGTATGACAACGCGCCACTACGCGACGGGAAGGGTTCCATCTACGAAGGTGGTGTTCGCGTGCCCATGATCGTTCGCTGGCCATCAGTGGTTCCTGCGGGGCTGGTCATTCAGCAACCCGTGCACGCGGTCGACATCGCGCCAACAATCTCTGGCATGGCTGGCCACACTTGGACCACGGAGGCACCACTGGATGGCATGGACCTGTCCGAATTGCTGAAGACCGGTCACGATGGTCGACTAGATACTCGACCCATTTTTCAGTATTGCCCATTCTACGATTTGAATTGGGGACTGACGCCGTGCGCCTCCGTCCGAATGGGCGACTACAAGCTGATCGAGTTTTTTGGAGATCGATTCGACGCGCAGCATCAATACATCCCGGGACGGCGCATCGAGCTCTACGAGCTATCGAATGATCTGGGTGAAACACATAACCTGGCCGAGCGGCAGCCGAGCACAGCCGCCAAGCTACTCGAACGGCTTCATACTTGGATGAGTGAGACAGACGTTCAGGCGCCCGAGCAAAATCTCCATCACGATCCCGCGCGTGCGTTTGAAACCACCCGTAGCAAACCCGAATGGCTCGTCGAGTAGACGGAGGCGCTGGGCCCAAGTTTGTTGCATACCGAAATGCGTCCACGTCCGGCAGCCCTTGAAGTCATCAGTCGCTTTGGGGTGAATCCTAAGTGGTTGATCTATTTGCCACCGACAATGTCGCCAGCGGAGGCCAGTGAAGCAGCAGGTTTTCTGGGACAAGTTTGATACGACTTACAGCTCGCGAGCCGCGCTACCGTTTTTTCTTAGGCTGTGCCAGTTCCGGGCGCTGCATCTTCGATTTTGGCGTGCGGAATACCCAAGGTTCCCACTTGGCACGCGCCGCTTGCCATTGCTCCAAAGAGCGGGTGGGATACCAGGCGGGCCAACCGGTTTTCTTGAAATCGAAGTCATCTTGATGTGCTTTGAACCACTCATCGACCGATGGCAAAGGATTGGTGGCTGGGAAGACCCCAGTCGCTCGAAAAGTGTCGGTCACACCCTGGTCCCGAATAACGTCCCGGCGCCAGTTCTCCAGCGCGGCCATTAGAGTGGCGCGGGGCTCAGCAAATTCAGGGCTGTCGGCCAAGTTATTGGTTTCATGGGGATCATTTCGTAGGTCGAACAACTCAACAGGCGGCTTACTGGCGGCGAAGAAGCGAGCTTGGGCGGCGTCTAGTTTTCCAGTCAGATTCAAGACATTCATCTCTGCCAACGTTGGATAGGAGGCTTCTTTGTACCTGTTGTATTGGCACCAAGGACGTTCGGGCATCAAATTCAAGATCAACTTGAAGTCTTTCGAACGAATCGCGCGCATGGCGTCATGAGTTTCGTCCATTTTGTCGCGGGCCGCGAACACATAGTGGCGGTTCTGGAGCTCCGGCGACAGTAGGCTCATGCCGTGCAGAGGCATCGACGTTTCGACGCCGGCGACCTTCAAAATCGTTGCGCAAATATCGATTGACATGACCAGATCGTCACTGACCTGACCAGCAGCTACACGACCGGGCCAACGCATGATCATCGGAATGCGGATTCCGCCATCGTACAGAAACTGTTTACCGCGGATGTGGCAGCGACCGTGGTCGCCGATGAAGAACACGATCGTGTTGTCGGCCAAGCCTTCTTGCTCCAGCCGATCCAGTAGGGTACCGACCTCGCGATCCACCAGCTGCATCTGCTCCAGCCCGTTCGCCCAGTCACGCCGTATAAACGGAGTGTCGGCGTAGTACGGCGGCAACTCTATGTCCTGGGCGTCAATCGGCCTCTGAGGATCGCGGTTCCACTTGCGATGAGTGCCTCCAAAAGTGATGCGTGCAAAAAACGGTTGCCCAGGCTTGCGCTGGTTCCAGTCCTTGCCCTCAAACAATTCCTGTCTGGTGTTGGGAACAAAGTTGCAGTCGGTCTTGCCACTCATCAGCGCGGTGAAGTAGCCAGCTTCTTTCATCAAATGCGGAATCGGCCGGACGCCATGTGGCAGAGGCTGCTTGTTATTCTCTCTGTGCTGGTTGGCTCCGATGAAATTTTGATGGTAGCCAGTCATCATCGCCGAGCGTGACGTGGAGCAAACAGGCGACGTCGTAAACGCCCATTGGTAGCGAATTCCCTGGCTCGCCAGTTTGTCGACATGCGGTGTATCTATGGCCGGTGTCCCATAGCATGACAATTCCGGCCCCCAATCCTCGATCGTAATCCACAAGATATTGGGTCGCTCGTCAGCTCCACAAATCCCGCACAACGCGAAGATCGCAAGCAGCATACGAAGAAAACTAAGAGCCGGCATGGTTGTTATCCGCCTGTCCAACGTTGATGAAGTAAGAACCGAGAGTTCCGTGTCGCGCCATTGGCTGTCAGCACGTCACCGTGAATGGCTGTAATTTAATCCATGTCACTTCGTCGCGTATGACGTCGCCAAAGCTTTCTGCTGATTTGAAGTGACCTTCGCCGCTCCCTGGCAAATCAGCCAGGAATTCTCGCGCAGAGGCGCGGAGTCGCAGAGGATCAGGAAACGAAACTGGCGACTTCCTCCCTCGGGCATAACCACGAGGCGGTGTTTTTAAGTCTGGAATTTTATCTCAGCGTCTCTGTGCCTCTGCGCGAGCTTTGTTGGTTTTCGAACAGAAACCAGATAAGCATTCTCGCGTAGTGACACGAAACCACAGAGAACGATAGACAAAAGTTGCCGATGCTGCTACTCGACGGCGTCTTTAGTGAGTTGCTGCAATGCGGCGTCCAGATTTGGCTGCAATGGCTGAGGTGGCAGAGCGCGTTGAATGGCTGACCCGATGTGCAAGAGCGTTTCTTCACGATAGGCGGCCGCGGTCAATTTAACGACGCCGGGCAACGCCGCTCCATTTTCGGTCGTATCACTGCCGCAGGCGACGATGATCGAAGGATGCCCAGTCAGATTGGTTAGCAGTAAGTCGTCGCCTCCCAGCACGACATCGACTTCCGCCAATTTGCGCTCCGTTTCTGTGATGAGTTGACCGCGTAGGCGATTAGCTCGTACGTATTGAATGGCCGGGGTGAACTGAGCCTGGCGAAATGTGCTAGGCCATCTGCCGTAGTCCGCCTTGGGAGCTTGCCGGAAGTCATCATCAAACACCGTCGACGCTTCGACGCCCAGGATGAAACTCATCGCGCCGGTCGGCAGCTTCGATGATAGATCCAGTTCAACCAGTGTTGCGCCTCGGGAAACCAAGTAGTCGCGTGCTGACTCTTCCATGGGATTCAATTTGTCTCCGGTGATGCCGACGCGCAGCTGATCAAGCTGGGGTTCTACGGGCCATCGAAAGTCGCGTTCGACCAGCGTTGGATCCTTGCCATCGGGGCCTAGCAGACTGGCGAACACATAGGCCAAGTCGTCGACATGTCTGGCGATCGGGCCAATTTTGTCCATGGACCAAGCCAAAGGCATGCATCCTGCGCGGCTGACACGTCCAAACGTGGGCCGCAAACCACTGGTGCGGCAACGGCGGCAAGGAGACACGATGCTTCCAAGCGTCTCACTACCCAAGGCGAACGTCGATAGTCCGGCAGCGACAGCCGAAGCACTTCCCGCCGACGAGCCACTACTGCCGCGTTCTGGCTGCCAAGGACTGCGAGTCAGGCCTCCGAACCAACGATCACCCCAGGCCATCGTGCCCAAGGACACCTTGGCCAGTAGTACCGCTCCAGCTTCGTTGAGTCGACTGGCAACCGTTGCCAAATCGGGTCGGACCTGATCACGAAAGGGCTCGCCGCCCCAAGTCGTTTTCCAAGGTGGGACCGCTATCAGGTCTTTGGCGACCCAAGGAATGCCGTCCAGTACTCCCCGCGCGCTGCCGGCCGACCGCCTCTCGTCCGATGCTGCAGCTTGTTCCAGAGCTGGCTCCTCCAACATGGTCACAACACAATGCAGCAATGGGTCGTAGCGCTGCAGCCGAGCCAGGTACAACGCGGTTAACTCACGACTAGAAATTTTGCCCGCCGCCAACAAGGCTGCTTGATCGGACAGGCTGGCGAACGCCAGCTCCTGGTCCGCGTGCTTGGGCAGTTTGGAGGGACGGGACCAGCGCAAGTGCACCGGCTGGGAGCGACCAGCTGCTGGCTCATCCGCTTGGGCATAGAAAAAGTCGGGGCGAAAGACCAACGCGGGTACCGTATCTGCGTCGATTTCCTGCTTTCGAAGGCGACGCGCGTCGGCCAAAGCACGTTCCATGGCTTGGGCCACTGATTGCCTTTGCTCCGCATCCAACTCGACGTCGGCGATCCACTCGGCTTGCTCTATCATCTCGGGCGTGATTCGCTCTGTGGAAGCAACTTGAGCTATCAACGCACGCTGAAAAGCAACGGTTCCCACTCCCAAGGCTGCCATTCTTTGCAGTAGGACGCGTCGATTGGCCTGACTCATACTGGGCGCTCCCGGGCAATAGTTCGCTGAATTGACTTTCGCTAGAATAACAGTGGTCGGCAAACGTAGTTTATCGCAGTAGCAAGCGAGCGACGCCGTGGCGAAAGGTCCGCCGGGCGCGAACAAATATTGGCCTTGGCCGCAGCGCCACTATGGTATTGGAAGTAGCCATGGTCCAGCGGTCGACTGGCGTGATCGCTGGTCCTTTGAACGATGCCAGTGAAAAGACGTGCCATTCAAGCCAATTCAGTTTTCTAGTTGAGGTCGGCTCCTATTGGTACAGAATCTGCACGGCGGATGTAGGTCCACAGTCCAGCCCATGTCGCTCGAACAGGTGAGTAGAAGATGACGAATTCGATCAGGTCGCGAGGTTGCCGAATGTTGGTGGCCAGTTGGTTAACCGTTCTGCCGGTAGGTGGCGCGCTGACCTCGCAGGCGCAGGACGATGCAACTGGATCCTCGGGACAACCGCTGACAACGTCGGAGAGTACGCCGAACAGTCAGGCTCAATGGCAGGACATGGTCAATCGCAGCGTGGACTATTTGCGGCAACGCGGGCAATCCGAAGATGGCTCGTTTTCGTCCAAGTCTGGCATCGGCCCTACGGGGTTGGTGCTGGCCGGGCTCCTGGCGGCGGGCGTGCCCGAAAGCGATGCGATGGTCGCAAATGGCTTGGCGTTTCTGAAGAAGCACGTTCAAGAAGACGGTGGCATCTACGCGCCGGATTCGTCGCATCGGAACTACGACACGTGCATTGCCATGATGGCCCTTGCGCAGGCCAATCGCGATGGTCAGTACACGGTCATACTAGATCGGGCAGAGGCCTTTGTCCGAGGGATTCAGTGGGATGAAAGCGAGTCTCGAGACCCCAGCGACATGTTCTACGGCGGTGCGGGTTACGGTTCTCATTCACGCCCGGATCTGTCCAACACCAGCTTCCTGATCGAAGCACTGCACACTTTAGGTAATGGTTCGGACGACGAATCGATCCGCAAGGCGTTGCAATTCGTATCGCGATGCCAAAACCTGGAGTCACCTCACAATAATTCCCCGCATGCTGCCAAGATCAACGATGGAGGGTTTTACTACACGGTGGCCAATGGCGGTGAGAGTAAAGCCGGCAAAGAAGCGAACGGTGGACTGCGAAGCTACGGTTCGATGACCTACGCGGGCCTAAAGAGCATGATCTTCGCTGGTGTCAGCCGAGATGATCCACGCGTTCAAGCGGCTGTTGAGTTCTTGCGGAAGAACTATGACTTGGAATCCAATCCCGGTGTGGGCCAGCAAGGGTTGTTTTACTACTTTCACACTATGGCCAAGGCTTTGGACGCTTTGGGAGAGGAACAATTCAAGGATGCTCAGGGCAAAACACACGACTGGAAACGGGAGCTGCGAGACAAGCTCGCGTCGCTGCAGTTGAAAGATGGTAGCTGGGTCAATCCTACGCCACGCTGGATGGAAGGTGATCCCAATCTGGTGTCTGCTTATGCACTTCTGGCACTTAGCTACTGCCGACCATAACCAGAGTGGCACAGGCCATATGTCCGTGTGATTCGCATTAGCCAGAATACGGCATTAGCCGCAGTGCGATAGCCCGCGGTCTCCGCACACGTGGAGCGAACCGCACGCTATCGCGTGGCGGCTGATTGGCGCACTATCATTCTTGTAGATGGCCTAACACACTTGTTCGTCGGTACTTGCGCTGTAATTCGTGAACCTGCCTGAAATATTCGCTCTAGGCGTCATGGCAGCTCTAGCGATCCTTTAGCGACACGAGGAACTCCAACAAATCGACCAACTGTTGTTGCGTCATTTCCGCGGCCAGTCCCTGCGGCATCAGTGAATTCGTTTGTGTGGTGGCGTGTAGGATGTCGTCGTGTGGCACCACGTGCGTTTTTCCCTCCGCGGTTTTCAAGGTGATGGCCTTGGCGTTGCGGTCGAGTTGGAGGCCGACAAGGACTTGGTCGTCGACCGTTACAAGACTCACCGTTGCGAACTTGGGTTCGATTCTTGCGGAAGGTCGAAGAATACTATCCAGCAATTCACCTCTCGAACGCTGACTACCGATACCATCTAGATCGGGTCCGACCATGTCCCCCTGGCCTGCCAAACGGTGGCAGTTTCGACACTGCAGAACTTGTGAGGTCAGAAATTGCTTGCGTCCGCGCTGAGCATTGCCGCGCAAGCTCAATATTTGTTTCGCGTCGATCTGACTGCCCAATCGACGGGGGCGCCGGTTGGCCGGCAGAAAACGTTCGAATAGCCCAACGGTCACGGCGTTGGCCTGCTGGGTCAGTGCCGCAGCCGCTTCGTCAACATCTTCGTTCGCTGAAATCCACTCCGTAAACTGGCGCAGGGCTGCCACTGGGTGCTGGGCGGCATCGGTGTTGGCCAATGCCGATTCGGCGGCGGTGCTGACGGTTGGCAGCGAGCGAATCCAATCGTGAACCAACAACAGTCCGGCCGGGTCGTTTTCCCGCTGCCACAATTTGGGCATGTGTCCCGTGCCGCTCGTCGCCATGCGGTAGTACAACACGGAGCGATAGGGATCTCCGGGTGTAATCACCTTGGCCCCGGCAATGCCAAAGTTGCCTTGCGTGGTTGGGTAGTCGACGGCATTGATATTCGCTGTTTGATTGAAGTAGCTCAAGTCGAGCGCTACCGTTCCACCTCCTCCGCGACAATGGCAGTGGGCGCAGTTGGCCGCTAGATACGAGCGTGCCCGCTCTTCGATTGGCTGGGAGATGTCCAGCGGATTAACCATGGATCGAATCCGCCACTGAGCAGGTGGAGCTTTGTCCAAAATACTCAAGTCGATGAGGCGTTGGCTGTCGAGAAGATTTTCGTAGCTGAATGCAACCGCTCCGCCCGATTGTCGGGAGTGACACGCGCGGCATTCCGACCGGGCGTGGTGCCGCCATTGCAAGTGAGGTTCGTCATCATTCTGCTGCCGTTCGGCCTGCGGTCGATCTAGCCTCGAGGTTGTTCCAGCTGCATCGACTAGTTGAGCATCCGTTTGTTCTTTGTTCCAAGCATAACAATACGGTTGCCATGAGATCCCGTTAAAGTGCAGTAGCTGAGTTTCGATACGGCGTCGAACGTCTTGGCCTTGCGCTGACACATTCCGAACTAATGTCTTCGCAAACACAGTATTGGCAGGATATTGCCAATTGCGTTTTTGCCGATTCGTGATGATGGTGCCCATGTCGGGAACGCCCACCAGAAACTGCTCGACGTCCGCATCTTGCCAAGCTGTGGCGGCTACTGAGTACTCGTAAACGCCCGAGGCCGGCTTCAACCGTGCGGTCGACGAAAACAATCCAGTTTGGCTCAGCCACTCCGGAAACTCCTGGGCCTGATCGTCAACGTCGTTTCGTTCCAGTTGAAATATACGACCGTCAAAGCTCACGACCAGCGCCTCACCTTCGCGCGACTCGGCGAACGTAATGATTGGCAAACCGGTTTCCGCTAAAACTTGGTTCCAGGTTACTTGCTGGCCTTCGAACCGGAGACCCCACAGCAGTCCCGTTACGTAGTCGCCATAGAGATAGCAGCCATCCAGTTCTTCCAACTGAGGCCCGTGGTAGGTAAAGCCGCCGGTGATGGATAAGCCTTCGGTGTGCGGATAGGCGACCAGTGGTTGGCGAATAGGTGTCGGACCCGGACGAATGTCGCTACGAATTGGCTGCGGACCCTCGAATAGACTCCAGCCATAATTGCCGCCGCGCTCGACATGGAACACCAGCTCCCATAGTTCCCAGCCGACGTCACCACACAGCAGCTGTTGCGTCTTCGGGTCGATGCTAAACCGCCAAGGGTTGCGAAAGCCGTAGGCCCAGATTTCAGGACGAGCACCCGGGGTGTTGACGAACGGATTGTCGGGGGGAATAGCGTAGTTCAACTCCCCATCGGTTTGATCCACGTCAATGCGGCAAATCGTGGAACGTAGATCGCTTAAATCCTGGCCGACGTCATATTCGTCTGGCGGAAATGGTCGCGCACCATCGCCGGCCGAAAAGTACAAGTAACCTTGCGCGTCAAAGCGTATGGCACATCCATTGTGACCGCCCGAAGCCCAAGTCAACAGAACTTGCTCGCTAGCAGGGTCCAGTTGGGGCACTGGATCCAAAGTCATCTTGAAACGCGACAAGCGAGTTCCATCCGGACGGGCAACAGGGTTGCCAGCATAGACGACAAACACCTCGCGGTTCTCCGCAAAACGCGGATGCACGGCGATGCCAAAGGCCCGATGAAAGTCGTCGATTAGCGGTTTGAGGTCCAGCGCCAGGTCCGCTTGCTCACAGGTCGGCGAATCTTCGAAAGTCAGTACGCGGCCGCCCACCTCCAGCAGGAGCATCCGCTCGGTATCGCCCAATGGCATGAGTTCGACAGGCTGGTTGAATTGCAAATGGGGGTAAACTCGACGCAGGCTGTATGGCTTGGGGGGCTCCGGTGAGCCGATGACCCGAGACGTCGTCCAGGGTTCGCGTGTGGCCGCTTGAGGAGTGGTCGATTGGGCAAGAACGCAAACGCAAGTCAAGACCACGCTGACGAAGATGACACCAGAGAGTTGCCTGTTCAAACTTGATTCCTTTCCCCAGGAGAGGTTTGCCGCAGTGTGGAAATGTGCGGTAGAGGGCGGCGCGGTACAATGACAAGATCGGTGCTGTGAAGTCCGACCCGATTGTAGACCATGATGCTTGCCGGCGAAAACATTCGCCACATCTCGACCATGCGGCTAGCGTGAGTTGCTCCAGTGGCGAGTTCTCAACCTGGCCGTCACCAGACTCCTCTCCGCTCATGAACGCTCACTTTGCAGCTGTCGCTCGGCGACATGGCGTCGCGTTGGAAGATACTGTTCCAGACTCGCCTGCTCGACGATTGGATCGGTTGTGCGAAATCTTGGCCGACCAAACGGTCAACCATCCGATATCGGCGCAATGTGCCGAGGAAACCTTGCAGGCGGCTCGGGCGGGAGTCCCATTTCGCGTCGGATGCCTGACGGATGTCACCGTGGATCTGGGCGAGTATGCGGCCGAACAAGTGTACGAGCAGTACACCACCGAGGAGCATTTGAGCTGGGCGTGTCTGATTTCGGATCAACAGCAAACCAAGCGCCAGTATGCTTGCCAGGAATATCAAACGGGGGAGCGTCTGTTCGAGATCGAAGCGACAACGATTCCTGATTACTACGCCTTGAACGCCCGCATCTATCAGCAAACCGGTTGGCAGCTGGCCACCGTCAGCGAGATCATTCCCGCCCAACTGTTCTTCACCTGTCACAGCCGGCGTTTCTTTCCAGTCACCACTTTTATGCGGAAGTTGGAGCAAGACTATCTAGAAGAACCCGACATGGGGCATGATGTCGCTGGGCACGTAGCCACGTTCTCCATTCCGACAGTCGCCAAACTCATGCAGCATCACGGCATGGCACGGGATCTGATCTACCAACAGCGAGACCAGCGACTGGCGGCGGCTCGAGACGACGAACACGCCGCTAGGATTTGCGCACGCGCTGATGAGCTGTTGATCTATGCCGAGAGAATCTATTGGTTCACGGTCGAGTTTGGCCTGGTGCTGCAAGCCGGAGAGGTGCGCGCGTTTGGAGCTGGCATTCTCTCTTCACCTGGAGAGACGCGCTTTTCCGTCGAATCCCGTGAGCCTAATCGCATTGTCGTAGATCCCTCGCGGGAAGATCATTTAATGCGGCTGGTGACAACCGACTATCTGATCAGTGAGTTTCAGAAGACTTATTTTGTCACCGCGGATTTTGGGCTGCTCGATTCTTTGACGCCGGAGCGAATTGTGCGGGCATGTGAGAAGGCCGCGCGTTTGCCGCACTTCAGCTGGAGAGACTTGGCCCCCGGCGACCAAGTGCTTTCAGTGGGTGCGGTCGCTACTAGCGTGAATGAGAAATACTATCGGTTGTTGGCCCGGCAGCCGATGGACGACTGCATGTTGCGTACGGCGGTCCGCAATCGGCGCTTGTTGCGTCAGCCCATCGACCCCATGGATGACGGGCAAGTGCTGGAGATCGACAGCATTTGGTCGGCGCCTCCGCCAGCTTTGCCGGCAGGCTTATTGGAACCGGACAGCCACGACGAACCTGCGCCTCAGGAGGCGCCCATGCGACCGTTGTCGTTTGTCGCCGACTATCTTTGAGGCAGTCAATTGCATCGAAGACGCCTGAGATCAACGAGGCGAATGACGCGCCAGTTATCCGACTGGCGCGTCCGGAGCATTTTTGCGTTTGACGTGGTCTGTCGTCGACGACAGTGAGCGACCACCATCGCTGATGATTCAGGCCGCACGTCCATGCGACTCGCGTTAGCGATCCTCTTCCGGCAAACCCATCTTCGCCCGCTGCGGGTACGGTGGTCGGGCCGGCGGTGTCGGATAGTCTTCGATTTCTTCCAGCATCAGCTCGATGGCCGCATCCAACTGCGGATCGCCTCCATCAACCATCAAGGCCGGATCGTCGATGACTTCGATGTCAGGATCGACCCCATGTCCTTCGATGCCCCAAGTGCCATCCGTTTCATAGTACGCAAACGAGGGTGCTGTGACACTGGCTCCGTCAATCAACGATGGGTAGCCCGTAATGCCAACGAGGCCTCCCCAGGTGCGGCGCCCGATCAGCTTGCCCAAACCGGCTTGGCGGAACAGGGCGGGAAACATGTCGCCGCCACTGCCGGCCATGCCATTGATCAGCATGCATTTGGGACCCTGGTGGGAATCGGGCGGCCAGACCCAGTCGTTACCAGCGCGACGAGCCCAGTAGTTGGTCACCGGTCGGTTAAGCAACTCAATAAAACGTGTTGGAATTTGACCGCCGCCATTCCAACGATCGTCAACAATCAGCGCCGCTTTTTCTTGCTGAGCATAGAACTGACGGAACAAATCGTTCTGACCGTTGATACTTGTGTTGGTCACGTAGATGTAACCCACTTGCCCATCCGAGGCCTCGGCGACTTGTTGACGCGTGGCTTCGATGCCTGCCCAGAATCGCAATTGGTAGTCACTGGAAGACGGTTTGACGACTACGGTGCGTGGATCCTCATCTCCGGTTTGGACTCGCAAACGTACCGAACGACCTAGCTTGCCAATGAAGTGACGGTATGGATTCTGCTCGGTCGTGACCGGTTCGTTCTCAACCGCCAACAGTTTGTCACCGGTCTGTACTCCCACCGCGATCAACGGGTTACGGGCGTCCGTGTCCCACGAACCACCTTGCCACAGTTCCGCGAACACGATGTGCTCTCCGGAGATCTCGAAACGGCAGCCCAGTAGTCCGACGCCCTGGTTTGGGCCACGTTCCACGTCTCCTTCGCGATAATAGGCGTGTCCCACGTTCAGTTCAGCAATCATCTCGCGGATCACAAAACTCAAATCGTAGCGGCTGACACAATCGTCCAACAACTTTTCGTACTGTTTACGAACTGCTTTCCAGTTCACACCGTGCATGTTGGGATCGTAAAAGAAGTCTCGCTCAATGCGCCACGCATCCAAGAACATCTGGCGCCATTCAGCGCGGCGATCGATCTCAACATGCATTCCATCGGTGCTAACCGCCTCATCTAACTTCTGGCCAGATGCCGCTTTGACTACGTACAGTGAGCCGCCTCGCGACGTCAGCAACTGGCTGCCATCGGCCGTCAACTCAAAACCGCCGGCGCCATCGACCACGGTCTCCTCTTTGGCTTGACCGTCCTTGATGACCAGCAGCTTGATGGCTGATCCGTTTCCACGGCCACTCTTGGTCGAGCGACGTACATAGATCAGGCCGCCATCACCGGTCACGGCCAATCCGTCGAACTGTCCGGAGGGCACAGGTAGCTGAAAACTGCGAGCTTGAATGCCATCGAAGTCAATTTCCAGGGCCGGCGTTTTCTCTTCTTCGGCGTCCTCTGATTCGTCATTGTCGTCGGTGGACTTGGAGGATTTCTTCTTCGATTTGCGTTTGCGGTTTTTCTTGCCTTTGGAACGCTTCTCCTTCGGTTGGTCCTTGGCCTCCTCAGCTGACTCTTCGGCAGCATCTGAATCTCCGTCCGACTCGGACTCCCACGTCTCCTCATCACTGGTGGGAAGCAACGGATGCTTTACGTCGTCGCGCAGCGGCACGGCCACCAAGACTTCGGTATTGTCATAAATAAAAGAGTTGCCAACGTCCTCATATTTTGGCTGGGAGAAATCTCGTTGCGACGTGAAGTAAAGGAACTTACCTTCCCGATCAAAAGCCGGGTAATCGTCGCTAAAGTAGCCACTGGAGATGGCGTGAGTTTCTTCGCTCTCTAGATGCAGAACTTTGATTTGGGTGCGCGGCACGCTTGCCAGGCTGCTGGTGTAGGCCAACCAAGCGGAATCGTGCGACCAGCTAACGCTCGGCGCCGAGGCATAGGAGTCTTGGTCAAACTGCCAAGTTCGTTCCTCGGCAACATCGTGGACGAACATGGCACCGGCTTGGTCATGGAACATGATTTTCTTCGAGTCTGGTGACCAAATTGGGTCGAAGCGAAAAGCGGCTCCATCCGTCGTCAGCGCCTGGGGCTCGCCAGAGCCGTCGCTGGAGCACAGCATCAGTTGGTACTCGCCCGTGGCATCGGAAAAATAGGAAATCCACTTGCCGTCCGGGCTCCAGGACGGAGAACGTTCGGCGACGCCGCTGGTACGTGTCAGGTCCCTTGGGGAACCATTTTCGACAGGAACCGTCCACACGTCGCCGAA
>JANQOL010000153.1 GCA_028289675.1 Pirellulaceae bacterium | reverse complement strand
GCCAAGTGAGCTGTCTAGAATCTAGAGTGCCGCCCGGCAGTTCACCCAGGATCACTAGATTGAAATCGAACAGATCTTCGCGACTGGCGGGAAAGCGGGAAAGTTGCTGTCCGCCGGCATGCACAATTTCGCTGGTCAGCTCCCAGGCCGGATCGCGGGAAAACAAGTTCTTAAGATAACGCGTCTCCCAGCGGCTGCGACCATCGAGCAGCAGCACTTTAGTGGGCCGCACCATCACGGATGTCGTTAGCGAAGTGCTGTTGTTATGCGGATGCCGGTCATGTTCGCTAATCAATCGTGCTTCGAGATGCACCGGCAAGGTAGATAGCTGCGCATCCGCGGGTAACTCGGATCGTGCTCGTTTCAGGATGTCCGCGACCGCGATGGAAAAATCGATGGTACGCTGCTGAACGCCCAGAGGCTCGAATTCACGCTGCCAAAGCACCTCATCTCGGTAGCGGATTTGGACTTGGTAGGTCGTGTCGAGTTCATTACTCTCCGAGACGATTAGGTCGCCGGACAACTTGTCGTCGCGAAAAACTCGTTGGGGAATCCTGCCCGACAGCAATGCCAAATCATCGCCACCCTGTGGGTCGCCCATCCCGACAGCGAAGACAGCAACCCCCTGCCCCTTCAACTGCTCGGTAGCTTCGGCCCAAAGATTCCCAGAATTGTTCTGGCCGTCCGACAGCAGCAGCAAACAATCGCTACTGTCTGCCAATCCGAGCAAGGTGTCGGCCAATGCAGAGTGCGGTACCCAATCAGCATCCGTTGTCTCGGCTAGTGAGCTAGGAAGTTCGTCAGACGCCAGTGAATCCCATTTCATGACTGGAGTATCGGATGCGGTCGTTAGAAAAAGACGAACGTCGAAGCGATCTCTCAACTGAGAGAGCAGGCCTTGCTCGGACTGAAGTAACAGTCGACTGGCACGCTCAAAGCGATTGGAGTCGATGGCGGGCGCTGATCCAGCATCGGTCAAACTCATGCTGCGTGACGCGTCAAGGATCACTGACAGACGACCGGGATTTCCCTGACGAGTGCGCGATTCAAAGGCAGGTTCGGTGATTGTTAGAGTGATCAAGAAAACTGCGGCCGCGCGGAGAATGGGCAACGTCCAAGCGGCCAGTGTTGGCAACCGGCTGGTCTCGCGACGAACCAGCCACCAGGCCAGTCCGGCCAGGCCGCCGGCCAACAACAGGCCCCACCCAGGAGACCAAGAGCTGAGCAAGCGGACACTCATGGCACGTTTACCGGATGGAGATTGCGGCCCAAGAGAATCTCCGCGAACAACAGCACCAGTAGCGCTACCAGCAGCCAACGCCAAATCTCACGACCGTCTCGCTGGACTTGTAGCTGGCTAATGAACTCGGAGGCCGACGACACCACCGAAGCGCCCAGGGCATCGGCCACCGATTGCAGCTGGGTTCCGGAGAGCGGCTGCAAGTCCGACTCTTCCAGCGCCGGATTGACGGCGAGCATCGGTGGCGTAACCGACCACGCTGGAGCGACGGTCGCATCGGACTCCACAGCCGGCCGAGCGGACCACAAACCAGCTTGGTAAAGCCCATCGAACTGGGCTCGCAGTTCTGCCACGGGCACCTGGTGTTTTGATGTTGTGCTGGACGCGGGAATGTCGGCTTCGTCCTTTCGAAACGGAACGAGCTCGATTGCTGTCGGCTTAAGCTCTTCGTCCGCCGCACCGATGCCTTCGGGCGATGCTAGCTGGAAATCGAGCGGCTGCCCCACGAGCAGATTCCCGTTGCCGGACGATCCGCTGGCTGACCGCGTCAGTTGTTGCACAAACGGAACAAACGAAGCCTGACTGGGTAGATTGGACGAGCGACTAGAGCCGCTGATTGCCAATTGATGAACCACACCGTCGCCGTACGCGCCATTTGCCAGGCAAGGACTGCCGTCTGCGAACTGGAGCAGCACCCGCGGCGAGTCGCGCTTAGGAGAATCACCAGTCTGTTGTTCCTGTTCGGCGCCTGGAGTCAGTTCTCGCCAACTGCGAAACCTCCAGCGACTCAAGTCACCAGCTTGCCCGTCATCGAAGACGTCCAGGTAAGGATACTGGATCGGAGCTTGCAACAACGGCAGGGGTTGTTCGGGCCGAATCACACTGCCATAGGCCATGGGCAGCAGCCTTCGCGCATCGAACCACGCGCGGTTCATCCAGGCGGTGTCCAAGTCTTCATCGGGCAAGACAACTAATCCAGTGCCGGCTTCTACCAGTTCGGCGATCGATTCGCTGACAGATTGGTTGAGCTGTCCTGCTCCGGACAGGATGACAACGTCTGGAACGCTGGACAAATCTTTCGGACGCAGTTCTTTGGAACGGATCGTTCGAACGCGAAATCGGTTTTCGTTCTGTTCCTCGTCGCCGAACGGCGCTAGAGCCAGTTGAACAAAGCTACTTTGTGGGTCGAAGCCGGGCGAGGCTTGGCCGGTCACAAGCAACACTTCCACAGGGTTGCCGACTTGGACCATGCGATAAGCGGTATTGTCACCCACGAGTCCTGTAGGGTCCTCGACTTGACACTGTACGGAATGCCAACCAGCCGTCGTGAACTCACAGGCAAAGATCACCTGCTCGCTACCGCCGGCGGGAACGTCGACAGATTGCCGAGAGAGTTGCTGCCCATTGACGCTGAACACCAGTTCCAAGTCGCGTTGGTCCCGCGCCGCAAAATTCACGACTTCGACCGAAAACATGTTCTGTTCGCTGGGTTGGACGCGTTCCTGAAACTCGTCCACGAAGCGTACGGTCAGGTTAGGAGCCGAGCGCGTCCTGTCATCAATTTGGCTGGCGTCGAGGAAGGTCAAATGAATCGGGAATTCGCCGGAGCTTAACTGGGTTTGCAGACTGGCCAATTCACCGGGCGTCAGGTCATTCCAGTCGCGAGCGAGGAAGTCGCTGACTAACACAATATGCCGACTGGGATTCCGCAGTTCAGCGGCCGCGCGGATGCCATCGGCCAAACAGGTCTTCGGATCCATGCTGCCGCTGCTGACCTGCAGCCCATCCAGGGCGCTTTGCAGCTGGGCCGTGGATGACGAAGATCCGGATAGCACGTCTACCGACGCGCAGGCAGTCCACAAGCTCGTTTCTGTTTGACGGTAGTGAGTGACAATTTCGCGGCAAGTTGATACGGCGGATTCAAACACGGAACTCTGCCGGGCAGCCTTCGACATCGACAAGCTGTCGTCGATGATCAGCACGATGCCCCGGCTACCGTCAGCATTGGCCACTTTGAAACTTGTCAGCACAGGACGGGCCAGACAAACCGCCAACACCACTGGAATGAGGCACCGAATCAACAGCAACAGCCACTCTTTCCACTCCGTGCGTCGCGCATTTTGTTGCAGGGCAGATTCCAGCAGATGCATGGCTCCCCAATCGATCACTTGAAATCGCGAACGGTTCAACAAGTGAATCAGGAGCGGAGCCAATAAAGCGGCGACCCCGCCCAACAGGGCCACATTCAGGAAACTCATCGTCGCGCTCCGGCCGCGTTGTCACGGCGAACGTTCCGACGTCGCGCCAAGAACTGGGCCAGTACCTCACTGTACGGCTGAGTCGTCGTGCAGGCGATCAAGTTGATGCGCTCCGCAGCCAGCGCTAGATCTAGTTGCTCACGAAACTCTCGCACCCGCTGCAAGTAGCTGTCACGTAGGACACGAGGTTCCACCAAGTGCTGGCCCGTTGCCTCCAGTGATCGGAATTCTGTTTTCTGTCGAAACGGAAAGTCCAATTCATCGGGGTCCCAGATCTGAAACACGACCACTTCGTGGCCTGCGTGCCGTAGCGAGCGGAGCGCGGCTACTAGCGATTCGATTTGCTCAAAGCAGTCGGACAATAGTACCCACAGACCGCGCTGCTTCTGACGTGGAGCGACTTGACGCAAGGTCTGGGCCAGCCCAGTTTCCCGACCGGGTTGCGATTGAACTAGATAGTGGAATAGGTTCCGCAGGTGTTGTGGCTGGCCGCGGACAGGGAGCGTTTCGCGCACGCGTTCGTCGGAAGTCGTGAGACCGACAGCGTCTTGCTGGGAGATCAACAGGGTGGCGAAACAAGCTGCCAAACGAACGGCGAACGCGTGCTTGCTGAGGGGTGATCGAGATCCGCGGTAGCCCATCGAACCGCTTTGATCCAGCAACAGCATGGCCCGCAAATTGGTTTCGTCTTCGTATTGACGAATGAACAAGCGATCGGTTTTACCGAACAGCTTCCAGTCGATGCTGCGGATTTCATCACCGCGGACATACTGGCGATGTTCCTTGAACTCGACGCTGGCACCCTGTAATGGAGAACGATGCAGACCGGCAGAGATTCCCTCCACCACGTTTTGCGCGAAGAACTGCAGCTGAGCAATAGCTTCACGATCATGAGCATCGATTAAGCGGCCGGACGGCATAGTCGGCAGATACCTGGTTCAAGGTGGCTTGGAGGCAGGGTGACAACAATCGGCATTGGTGAGGTAGATGCAACGGAGTTTTGTTTAGCAGTCAGCCGTAGGCGTACCGATTCGCAAGCCAAGTAGGCCCAAGTACGCCTGCGGCTGACTGCTAAACAGCGGCGTATGCGCGGTTGTCGACATGTTGGAAACACCGGCGTATGGCGTCAATTAGCATTCGGTCGGGTATCGTCGCGTTTCAAGACGACGGGTTGGAGGGAGGCTTACCAGGCGGCTTGGGAGCGATTGGCCGCGGCCAGATCACCAACGGCCCTCTGGATCAACTCATCCGGTCGAAGTCCCTCGGATTCCGCGGAAAAGGAGGGCACAATGCGATGTCGCAACACTGGCAGCAGCAGGGCTTGAACATCGTCGACCGTTACGTGGTGCCGGCCCTCCAATAAAGCTCTGGCTTTGGCGGCCAACACCAGTTGTTGGCACGCGCGCGGTCCTGGCCCCCAATCCAGCGCCTCGGAAACCCATGGCAAAGGGCTCTCGCCTGAAGGCCGCAAGGCGCGGACGACATTCAGCACCATTTGCTTGACGTGGTCGGGCAGCGGGACACGACGGACCAAGGTCTGAAAAGCAAGCAGTTGTTCGCCGCCGACTACCGGAGTCAGTTCCGTGGCCATATCGGAAGTGGTCCGATCAATAATGTCCGCCTCCTGATCGCGGCTGGGATAGTCGACGGTCACTTGGAACAAGAAGCGATCCCGCTGCGCCTCGGGCAGCGGATAAGTGCCCTCTTGTTCGATCGGATTCTGTGTGGCCAACACAAAAAACGGTTCCGCCAGTTTGTAAGTCGTACCGCCAACAGTGACTTCATGCTCCTGCATGGCCTCGAGCAGTGCGGCTTGCGTCTTGGGCGGCGTACGATTGATTTCATCGGCCAACACCATCTGGGAGAAGATGGGCCCGCGCTCGAACACCAATTGGCGATGTCCCGTCTGCTGAGATTCCTGGATGATATCCGTACCAGTGATGTCGGCTGGCATCAAATCCGGGGTAAATTGAATACGGTGGAAAGAGAGGTCCATCGAACGGGCCAACGAACGAATCATCAGCGTTTTGGCTAGTCCCGGGGCGCCTTCCAGGAGACAATGTCCGCGAGCCAACAGGGCGATGAGCAGCTGGTCAATCACTTCCGACTGCCCAACCACGGCCTTGGCCACTTGCTGTCGCACGGCCCTACACGCGTCGCGCAGTTGCTCGGCCTGCTGCACGTCATCCGGCTGATTGTCCACACGATTCGCCTGGTCGTGCGTAGGCTGGTCGCCCTCCGCGATCGTGGGTGTCGCGCTGGTCGCTGGTGGCCGTACGGTCGGGCTGGATGGCCGGCTAGGATTGATGCCTTGGCTCGACAAACGACTCCTCCTCGGATATTTGAAGCATCGCATGTGGGACCTTATTGTAGTCGGCGGGGGCGCGGCCGGACTGTGGGCGGCTGGTACGGCCGCGCAAAGATCGCTGAAAGTCCTGTTGCTGGAAAAAAACACCAAGTTGGGCGTTAAGATTCTGATGTCCGGCGGCACACGCTGCAATGTGACGCACGACTGTGGAATCGACGGCATCCTGTCCGTCTTCGGCAAACAAGGTCGGTTCTTGAAACCCTCACTGCACGAATTGCCGCCGGCGCAGGTCGTGGCCGAAATGCATCGCTGGGGAGTGCGTACCAAGGTCGAGAGTACGGGCAAGGTCTTTCCGGCCAGCGATCGAGCCATCGACGTCCGCGATGCCCTCGTCAAACGCGCTCGTGACGCCGGCGCCGTCTTACGCAGCGGGATCGCCGTCCAGCACGTCGACCGGGCTCCGGATGACCTTTGGCGAGTTACCACCCAATTGCAAAAGACTCCGCCGCAAGAAACCCGCCTGCATAAGAAGAGTCGGCAGCATGCGTCGCAAAACGCACAACTGCAGTCGAGGAGACTTTTGCTGTGCTGCGGAGGACTGTCATACGCCGGTTGTGGGACCACCGGAGACGGTTATGCCTGGGCAGAGCAGCTAGGCCACCGCCTGGTACCGACGTGTCCCGCGCTCACGCCACTGGTCAGTCCGGCGACATGGGTGCATTCTCTGACCGGTATTACGTTGCCGGACGTGCGTGCCAGGATTACAGGCGGCGGTAGGAAGCTTAAGGACGAACGCGCGGAGGCCCGTGGTGGACTGCTGTGGACGCACTTTGGTTGTTCTGGGCCCGTGCCGATGAACGTGTCGCGAACCGTGGCCGCCATGTCGGCTCCCCACCAGGCGGAGTTGGAAGTCGACCTGGTGCCCGATTGGAATGGCACGCGTTTGACAGAAGCCTTTTCATCGCAACGATCCGGCCGCCGGTTGGTGGCCACCCAGATGCACCAGTTTGTCCCCAAGAACTTGGCGGCTTGCCTCCTGCAGCGGGCATCCATACCCCTGGCGACGACGCTGGCTGAGCTGACCAAGGGTGCTCGGCAGCAGTTATTGGAGGATCTCAAGCGCCTGCGAGTTCCAATTAGTGGTACGCGGGGCTATCCCAAGGCGGAGGTAACGCGAGGCGGCGTGGATACAGGGCAAGTGAATCCCCGCACCATGGAGAGTCGAGTGACTCCCGGGCTGTTCCTGGCCGGTGAGATCCTGGATATTGATGGTCCGATTGGAGGTTACAACTTTCAAGCCGCCTTCAGTACCGGACATGCCGCGGCCAAACACGTCTAAGCTGGATGGGGTGCGGCAAGTCTCAGTTTTCAGTTGATTGAAACGTCTATCATGCCCAAGGTGTTGGTGACCGGATACGGAGGATTTTTGGGAAGCGAGGTGACTCGCCAGTTGCTGCAGCGCGGACACCAAGTTGTGGGTCTGGCACGCGGCCGATATCCGGAGCTCGAGGAGCTGGGCGTGGAGGCCATCGCTGGCGATATCGCGGATAACGACACGGTCCGCCGAGCTTGCCGCGACTGCCAAGCGGTCGTGCATACCGCCGCCAAGGCAGGTGTGTGGGGGCCGCGTCAATCTTACTACCAAGTCAATACGCTAGCCACCTCGCAGTTGCTGACGGCGGCTCGGCAGGCGGGCGCAGCGATCTTCGTATACACCAGTAGCCCCAGTGTCACTTTCGATGGGAGTCACCAATCGGGTGTCGACGAAACCGCTCCCTACCCGCAACGCTGGTTGTGCGCGTATCCTGAAACGAAGGCTTTGGCCGAGCAAGAGGTGTTGGACGCTGGCAGGCGTGGTGCTTTGGCGACGTGCGCTTTGCGACCACATTTGATTTGGGGTCGGGGCGATCCCCATTTGTTTCCCAGAGTTATTCAACGAGCCCAAGCGGGGCGTTTGCGGCGGGTCGGCAGTGGTCAGAATCTGATCGACGTGGTTCACGTAACTTCGGCGGCGGCCGCCCATGTGAGCGCGTTGGAAAAGTTGTTGGGTGGCGACC
>JANQOL010000147.1 GCA_028289675.1 Pirellulaceae bacterium | reverse complement strand
TGTCGCCAGACGCCAGATTCAAACCTGCCAAGAAATCAACCGAAGGCTATGTGACGAACCAATCTGGTGCGCGATGCCTGGTGCTGCCGCTGTATTTGCCCGAATGGCGTCGTCAGTTGAGCTTGGAAGGACGATCGGACGAATTGACCACCGTTGGTGAAAACTTGGTCGCTTCAGCCATTGGTAGAGTGGACCGTCTTTACATGCCGACGCTGATTAGCTTGAGCAACCACCACGGCAAGCAAGATTTTACTTGGCGACAACTGACGGTCGGAGACGAATTGCGGATTGTGGGTCCCGAGGAAGCTTGTGCCACACGCGTTCAAATTGGCGTCGAGCAATGGTTGATTTATCGTAGCTTGGGCGCGCCCCGTCGGCGCACCGCGCTGGGCATGCACACCATGGCCGACTTCTATGCCGCTCGATTTGATGCCGAAGACGGCCAGGTAGATACCTTGATCGAAGTCGACGCGTCGACGACGGGCGTGTAGTGACCGATGTCCAATCAGCCTCAACAAATCATTGAAGACAACTGGCGCACTGTGAAAGACGACGTGGCCGAAGCTTGCCACCAGGCTGGACGCGATCCTGACAGCGTGCGCATTGTGGGAGTCAGCAAGTACGTGGGCCCAGAGCTGACGGCGCTGCTGGTGCAAGCCGGTTGTCAGGTTGTGGGCGAGAATCGGCCTCAGTCATTGTGGAACAAAGTCCAGTGGTTCGAGTCGCAAGCCACACCGATACCGGTGCGTTGGCACATGATCGGGCATTTGCAGCGCAATAAGATTCGCCGGACTTTGCCACACATCAACTGCTTGCATTCACTTGACAGTGTGCGTCTGGCGTCAGCTTTGCAAGCGGAGGCCTCACGAGCAGGCCGTCAGTTGACGGTGCTGGTGGAAGTCAATGTTACGCAGGATCCGAGTAAAACCGGGCTTCCGCCTGAACAGGTTCGCCAGTTGTTGGCGCAGGCTGACGAGTTTTCTTCGCTCAAGTTTTCGGGCTTGATGGCCATGTCCACGCAGGCCGCGTCACCGCCGCAGGCTCGACAGGAGTTTGAGTCGGTAAGGAACATGCAGTTGGCCTTGTCTGAGGAGTTCCCTGAGCTGGACTTGCCGGAATTGTCGATGGGCATGAGCGGTGATTTTTGCGAGGCGATTCAGGCTGGGGCGACCTTGGTCCGAATCGGCTCGAGCTTATGGCGCGGCCTGCTAGATCGCTGAACATCGGCATCGCGGTTTTTAACTGTGCCCCAAACGGACTTGGTCGCGACTGGACGGTCCCGGTCCTTCGAAGATCTGGGCCGGACGCGAACTGTTGTCGCACGTGCGACGGGCCGCCTGAGCTAAGGTCTTTTTTTAGGTCGGTTGGCGGGGTCGCTTTCGAATGACTTGATCGGCGGTGCGGTCGCCAACCAGGCCGCTGGTACCAACGGCAACAGGACGACGAAAAAGAGCCACAGACCGGCTTGAAAACTTCCTTGGTAGTCCTTGAACAGTCCCAAAATCAGCGGTCCACACCCGCTACCGGCCACCATCGCGCACCAACTGGCGCCCCGAATCTTGCCTAGATGCGTACGCCCGTAGTAGCGAACCCACATGGTCGAGTTCACAGAAATAGCCAGCCCCTGCCCTGCCCCGAAGCAAAGTCCAAACAAGTGCACGTGGACTTCCCCGGTCGTCAGAGGCACGACGCCAGTGCCAATCGCCAGCAACCCAAATCCGGCCGCCAGTAGCCGGTGCATTGGAAAGCGGTCAGCCAACACTCCTCCGGCGATCTGGCAAGCAATCATGCTGAGAGAGAAAGTGGAGAACATCAGCTTGGCGCGATCGACGTCGATGCCGCAATCGGCATAGATGGGCAGAGCGTAGAAGACGATACCGGTACCGATTAGAGCCCACAGGGACATGTTGATAGCTAGAATCCAAAACGTGCGATGGCGAAGCGCTTCGGACAACGTGTAGTCGCGTCCGGGATGTTCCAGTTGAGTTTGAAGTATTGACCGTGTTGGCCCACCGTCGGGGCGCTCTCCCAAGTCTTCAGGCCGGCTGCGCGCCAGGCAGGCAATGGCGGGCACTAAGGTGACTAGAATCAGCGAACCCATTCCGAAGTAAGTTGCTCGCCAACCGTACCACTCGATGGCGTCGATCAGCAGCATCGGCACGATCGCAAACGCCATCGCCCCGCCGGCGCTCATCACGGCGTTGATGGTCCCCAGGTTTCGCTGGAACCACATGGAAACCAGATTACTGCTCAGCAGCGTCAGGGAGCCTTGTCCCAGGAACCGTAGCAACAGAAATCCGAGGAACACCGAGAAGAAGCCACTGACCGTGCTCATGAACCAGCAGGCTAAGCCGAGCGAGATCGCGACGGCCAGCAAAGTCGATCGCAGCCCCAGACGGTCGGAGGTCGGGCCGATGAGTGCCAAAGGAATGGCGGCCAGCAGTGTTCCCAGCATATAGGCCGTCGCTAGTTGGCTGCTGGAGAGCTGCAAGTTGTCCTGCAAAGCCGGCGTGAACGCGGAAACGGCAAACGTCTGACCGGGGCTGGAGCCGATCTGCGCCAGCACGGCCACGCCTACGATGACGTATCCGTAGAAGAAAGGCAGCTTTGCAGAAAGGGCTTGGGACAGTCGATTCATCAACTAATTCGCTTGATCCCAACGGGGCTGTGCCGGAGACCTCGGATAGGCGATAGGGACACACGCCCACCGACCTGGGACACTGAATTCCGACCTGAGACATTTGGCGGGCGGGCGGAACGGGGACACAGACTGTTTCGCCCGGTAGAGAGGTTCTGAGCGGCGAAGTGTTAAGCAGCGACCTTTGGAGGGTACACGAATTTTGGGGGACACAGACATATTCCGCGTTGCCCCGCTGTAGGGGAGATCTTTCATAGCCGGCAATTCTTCAGGGTCCTTTAGCTAGTATCTCCGCTCTCGGCCGTTTTAACAGGACAGGCATTGCAAGGATCTTTCTGGCGGGACAGGCATGACAACATCCGGTTTAGCAGTTCGGCGGGGACAGCCCCCAAACTCGGTCTCGAATTCTCATTGGTGTGTCCCCAACATTGAATTGCGATGTTAGTGTGCTTGGGGAACCTGGGGTGTGTTGTTGTTTTCTCCCTCAAATGGGCCTTTTGGTCGGCGCGCCACGTCGAGTGTGTCACCCGCTGTGGGGAATCGCTCGCACCTGGCCAGCGCCGATCCCGATGAGGGCGGCCAGTGCGGCGTGCGAATGCGTGTTTCCCCGCACGAGAGACGTGAACTTGTGTGTCCCCGAACAACAGTCGGTTAGGTGGAGGGGGTAGCGGCGCGCGTGCGCGGACATGTGTGTCCCCGCATGGGGACGTCGAACGGACGTGTGTGTCCCTGACCGAGACATCGGTGGAAGCTCGACCAGGTCGGAACGAGCTCCGCAGGCGAACCTCAGACGGGGCTGTGGGCGTCTGATCGGGTGGACGGACAGCGCAGTGTGGCGGTCGGACGGGGCCGTCAATCGGTGCCCAAAAGGTCGCTGAAGCCAGCTTTTCCAATGGAAATTCACCTTGCGGTAGTCTTGCCCGCCGATAAACTATGCCGTTCCTCAATACTCGCCAAGATCGATATGCCAACGTAGCTCAGCTGGTAGAGCTGCTGATTTGTAATCAGCCGGTCGGGGGTTCGAGTCCCTCCGTTGGCTCTACCATGGCCTAGCAATCAGGTCGCCAGAGGCGTTTGACCAGCTAGGCGGGCAGATCGCCGGCTACGCGGGGCGGTCGTTCGGGCAGTTTGAGGTTGATTTCGGGAGGTTGCCCGAGTGGTTAAAGGGGACGGACTGTAAATCCGTTGCTTCGGCTTCGTAGGTTCGAATCCTACACCTCCCATTGGCGAACCGTAGCCGTAGTGGCAAACTGTAGGGATATGTCGACCTGACCTAGCTATCGATCACTGCTTCGGCGACCCCGTGGGAGCGCGGATGCAATGAAGTGATGGAACTGCCGGCCGGGCTGGCAGTCGCATCGCGTGCCGCCCGCCGTCGGGCTGGGCGGTACTGAGAAGCGGGTGTAGCTCAATGGTAGAGCAGCAGCCTTCCAAGCTGAATACGAGGGTTCGATTCCCTTCACCCGCTCTCGGGTCTTCGGACCTGGAGGCTGCTGTAGCTCAGTGGTAGAGCACTTCCTTGGTAAGGAAGAGGTCATGGGTTCAAGTCCCATCAGCAGCTCTTGTTCGACGCCTATTTGGCGTTGGGTGAGTTTGCCGAAAGGCACAAAAGTAAGTTTCGTCCTGGTCGAACGCGAGCCACTTTTCCGCGTGTATGTAACAAGTTTTTCGTTGTAGGTGTAACGAACAATGGCCAAAGAGCAGTTCAATCGTACGAAGCCGCACTGTAATGTCGGCACCATCGGTCACATCGACCACGGCAAGACCACCACCACCGGTGCTCTGCTTGCCGTGCAGGCAGCCAAGGGGCTGGCCAAACCATTGGCATACTCGGAAATCGCCAAGGGCGGTACCGTTCGAGACGAGACCAAGACGGTGACCATCGCCGTGTCTCACGTCGAATACGAAACCGAGAATCGACACTACGCTCACATCGACTGTCCGGGACACGCCGACTTTATTAAGAACATGATCACTGGTGCCGCTCAAATGGACGGTGCCATTCTGGTAGTCAGCGCGGCCGATGGTCCCATGCCTCAAACCAAGGAACACGTGCTGCTAGCCCGTCAGGTCGACGTGCCCGCCATCGTGGTCTTCCTAAACAAGTGCGACCTGGTGGACGATCCAGAGTTGCTGGAGTTGGTCGAGCTGGAAATTCGTGAGTTGCTGAGCAAGTACGATTTCCCCGGTGATGACGTGCCGATCGTTAAGGGCAACGCTCTGGGCGCTTACGAGAAGCCCGATGACCCCGAAGCTAGCGCTTGTATCACCGAGTTGCTGGAGGCCGTGGACGCCTACATTCCTCAGCCCGCCCGTGAGGAAGACAAGCCATTCTTGATGGCCATTGAAGACGTCTTCTCCATCGAAGGCCGCGGTACCGTGGCTACCGGTCGAGTCGAACGAGGTGTCATCAAGGTCGGCGAAGAGGTCGAGCTGATTGGTCTGAAGGACGAGCCCGCCAAGACGACCGTAACCGGCGTCGAGATGTTCCGCAAGGAAATGGACGAGGGTCGAGCCGGCGAAAACGTCGGTTGCCTATTGCGAGGTATGAAGCGCGACGAGATCGAGCGTGGACAGGTGTTGGCGAAACCTGGTTCGATTACACCTCACATCAAGTTCGAAGCCGAGATCTATTGCTTGAGCAAGGACGAGGGTGGTCGACACACGCCGTTCTTCAGCGGTTACCGTCCCCAGTTTTATTTCCGCACCACAGACGTGACCGGGTCGGCCAATTTGGTCGGAGCCGAGATGTGCATGCCTGGCGACAACGTCAAGATCGAAGTCCAGCTGCAGAAGAAGATCGCCATGGATGACGGTGTTCGCTTCGCGATTCGTGAAGGCGGTAAGACCGTTGGTTCTGGTGTGGTCACCAAGATCGTCGAGTAGAAGAGAATCGTTCCGGCTGCGGGCGATCGTCACGCAGCCGGCGAAGCAGTGGGTCCGCAAACCAGTGGATCCGCAGGATATTGAGTCTGTAAGACAGTGAATCCGCAAATGTGGTGATCGCATCCAGGCGGTCGCCACAGGCGGTAGGATGGATTTGCCGCGACTGCGACACACTCAGGGGTGTAGCTCAATTGGCAGAGCACTGGTTTCCAAAACCAGCGGTTGCGGGTTCAAGTCCCTCCGCCCCTGCTGACCGGACAGCAATGAGCGCGAACCACAAGCACTGAGCTGTAGGATCGCGCCGAACGACCAGTTCCGATCCATAGCTCACCACCGAGCAACTTATGGCAACTAAAGAATCGGTAATGACATCGCGGCCCCTGATGCAAGAGCTGTTTGCATCCAGGCTGTACAAACGCAATCAGGGCAAGATGGTGCGGCAGATTACTGCCATCACCATCTGGGTCGTGGTGGCGGTCGCGGCCTGGCGTTGTCATGCACTGTTCCTGGCGCCCGCTATGGGCGCCGAGAATCGGGCGCTCAGTTATCTGGTCGCTGTCGCCCTAGGCGGGGTCGGCGTTTGGTTCGGGTATCGATTGGTGAACTGGCCCAAGTTTGCCGATTTTTTGATATCCGTGGAGGCTGAACTGAATAAAGTGTCGTGGCCGACGCAAAAGGAGTTGGTGCGGGCCTCGATGGTGGTGATCTTCACCATTTTGTTCATGTCCGCCATACTGTTCGCGTACGACGCGCTGTGGAAGTTTGTGTTTGGGTCCCTGGGAATTGCCTAAGCACTCTCGTCGAAATTCGGGTGTGCGTAACGTCCGAGATAGTTCATAATTTGTCTTCCTTGCCAGGAGGTGGCGGTAGCGCTGGCCAAACAGCGCTGCGATCGTTTGTACTGGCGTGGGGGTTCTCAACGTGAGTGAAGAAGTCGAAAAGCAAGCCGAGTCGCCCACTGATGGTGCCGCTCCAGGTATGGATTGGTACATCATCAAGGTGGCCTTCAATCGCGAAGATAGTATTCGCGATGCGATGCATAAGCGCATCAAACTGGCTGGGCTGGAAGAGTATTTCG
>JANQOL010000140.1 GCA_028289675.1 Pirellulaceae bacterium | reverse complement strand
AGCCACAGATCAAACTCTCGCTGGGGTAACACTCGCCGCATCAAGTCAGCTTCGTTCCAACACGATGAAAAGAAATCGTGCCCCGATGGTTCATAGTGCACCGGATAATCCCGATCGGACGCGTAGAATGCGCGGGCCCGGTTAACGACAAGTGTTTCTAGTTTTGCCCGCCTCATCTTGCGGGCGTAGTCGAGGATTTGCCCGAGCGCAAATCCGGTATCGGTGTGCTGTCCGATTCGGATCGGAAACGTCAACAAGGGCAGATACGCCTCGATTCGCTCGACCAGCACTTTCTCGAGCGGGCGAAGGTTTTCTCGCCATCTCTTTGCATCCGGATGCTCCCAGGCTTCGACTTCCATGACCAAACGTAAGAACCACGCCCACCCGTACATCCGCTCAAACGTCTTTTGCTCCTGACGGGCGAAGAATTCCGCTTCTTTCTCGAGGTTGCTTGCGGAAAGGTGACGATCGAGAACCTCTCGGATTCGCGGCGCCGATTCGATCATCGGGTGATCTTTCAATAGTCGAACAAGCACCCAATGGCCGTGAACACTGCTGTGCCAGTCGAAACAACCGTAGAAGGCAGGAAAATGCTCCCGAGGCGTCCTGATTTGGTCCTGGCTGGAATAGACCAATGACAGCTTATTAGGGAACTCGGTGTCGACTCCCTTAAGTACGAGTTGTGCCCATTCGTTTGCAGTTGACGCAGGCAAGCGAGCCGTCGGCAAACCCGTCGATTGTCCTGGCGCGATGGAACCGCACAACGCTAGGATCGTCAAGGATAGGATCGATTGAATACTTACTATGGATTGGCGGTCTCGTTCATTCATTTGCTTTTAGTCCAACTCAAATCAACAGCTCATGGGCATCGTCCGTCACCGACTACAACGATCGATATCATAGCTGTTCCTGACTGGTCGGGACTACGGAGTTGCTGAGGACTGCGCGTCGCCGAATTCTTTCGTGTGGTAGAGCCACTGGCAGTCTTTGTCGTTGGCTAGGTAGCTGGCCATGACGGGTGAGAGGGAGCAACTCGCTTGATACTCTTCGAGGGCAAGCTGCCAGTCGTGCTCAGTCGCGCAGCGACGGTGCTCGTGATCGTACTCGAAACGAACCTGGGCACTCCTGCCCGATCCTCCTGGGCGACGTTGCCCGGCCATCTTCGCCTTCTCGCTTCGCTTGCGACCATCATTGCGGAGAATAGTGCGCTATCGTTCGATTACGAGTACCGTTTCACTGAGTACGAGTACCGCTCCGCTGAGCACGATACGGCACTCAAGAAGAAGTGCGTGGCCGTCTCACCGATGGTATGCTGGACGTTGGAGTTCGCGGTTCGAAGTCGCCGAGTCGGTACCCGCTGCTGGAAGCCAGAATCACGAAATGCACGGGAGCAACGGGCGGCGCGTTCCCTCAGTTGGTCACTCGAACTCCGTTGCCCCGTGATTTCAACCGTTATCCCTATGAGAAGCACTCATGAAACCGCAACTCACCTTTCTGGCAGCGTTGGCGTATCTCGTAGGAATTGGCATGGCAGACGACACTCCTAAGGAGCTTGGATTCACTTTCCCGGACGAGTGGGAGATCCATCGGGGCACAATGATGATATTCCCCGCGGCCCACAGCTACGGACGTCAGACGCGGGGATTGCGCGAAGAGTTCGTTGACATTGCCAAAGCCATCGCTGCCAACGAGCCAGTGGAAGTATTCTGTTTCGCGAAGGAGGAGGCGGATTGCACCGCACTTCTTGGCCACGTGAAGAACGTGACGATCCGCACTGGCGACTTTCGCATCGACTGGGCCCGCGACAACGCACCGATGGTCATTCGAAATTGCGCTGGAGAGCTTGCATCCGCCGGGTTTCGCTTTAACGGTTGGGGGAAGAAATATAGAGGCTGGCAGGATGACGTTGATACGCGAAACCAAATCTCCCGAGCCATGGGGTGGCCGATCTTCCATTCAGATTTTGTACTCGAGGGAGGCTCGATCGAGATTGGCGGCGGAGTCGGGATCGTGACTGAGTCCTGTGTACTTAACCCAAATCGAACCAACTGGTCGAAGGCTGAGGTAGAGGCCGAACTGAAGTCGATGCTCGGGCTGAACAAGATTATTTGGATCGAAAGTGGTCTGATGCCCGACAAGACGACCGATGGGCATGTGGATGGCCTCCTGAAGTTCATCAGCACGGACACTGTCCTTCTGCATACCACTGATCTCAAGTCCGACATCAACTATCGCATTTGCCAGAAGGCCAAACGCGTTCTTTTGGATAGCGGACTCAAGGTCGTCGAACTGCCGCTGGCGGACGATATCGTCCATATGAATTTTTTCATTGGAAGCGGGGGTGACATCGCGTATGTCCCTGTGTGCGGTGACCCCGAGCAAGACGATCCCGCTCTTGAAGTCATCAGTCACTTTTACAAAACAGTGCTACCAATCAAAGCCACCAAGATTGCCCGTGCAGGAGGCGGAATTCATTGCTACACTCAGCAGATCCCGCGCTGAAGGATAGGGATACGAAGAAGTAAGATTGATAACAATTGAGAGAACCGGATCAGCGAAATCGGGCGGATGAAGATTGGACAATCTTTCGTCGCCGCCCAGTTGCGGCAGGCGTTCAAGCCGCTTAGATCGAGAAACCCCTAAGACACCGAAGCGACATCTGCAACTTTCGAATTCACTTCGGAGTGACCCATTTCGGCGACTTAGCGAGATTCCTTCGTGAGGGCGGATGCATGCTCTCAGCAGCCAGGGATTTCGGCGGATTGCTGTTGGTCGAACACACCTCAGCGTCTGAGGATGCTGGCTTCTGAGGTCGCGACCACCGCCGCGAGAATGGCCGAATTCTTCGTGCGGGCGAGTTGTCCAACTTCGACGATTTGGCGCTGAGGCCAATTGACTTCGGTGTTGTCGGATAGGTTCTAAACACAAAGACCTCATGAGTCAGGAGCTGTCCTAGACCGGGCAGCCTACGCGCTTTCGTCTTGTGTCGTGAAGGTACTTTGCCTCTACGCCCCATGTCGCACCCACCCCAGTCTTCTCGCCGACTTGTTGAACGCCGGTATGGCTGGCATCGGCTTTGGCCTCCTTGTGGTCCGGATTGCTCGCGATCGGTCACAAGGGTGAAGAAGTACGTTCCATCTGGAACAACTGCACGTCTCCAATTCGGCATGTCGAAATGATAAACCCACAAATCGGAGCAACAACGTAGGGCCGGTTCCCACCGGCCACGGGGAACGAAACAATTGCAATTGGCCGGTGGGAACCGGCCCTACTTGACTCTCGGTGTTTGAGGTCCAATGAATGCTCGACAAAAATAGCTTCAGAACCATTAGACCCTTTGGTGGGAGCCAGCAAGGCGCGCTTGAGGAACTGATCTGTCAGTTGGCCCATTTGGATCCGCCGCCCGGCGCAAAGTCATTCGTCCGAAAAGAAGGAGCTGGCGGTGATGCTGGGGTAGAGTGCTCTTGGATATTGGCAGACGGCTCCGAGTACGCGTGGCAGGCGAAGTACTTTCTTGATGTCATCACACCTGGCAACTGGACTCAGATTGACGACTCTGTTGAAACAGCGCTAAAGAAGCATCCAAACCTCACCAAGTACTACGTTTGCGTCCCGGTCGACAGAACGGATGCGCGTTCGACTGGCCCCGGAGGACGACAGACGGTTTCCGTATTGGATGAATGGAACGAGCACGTCCGTAAATGGACGGAAATTGCGGCGAGCCGCGGGATGCAAGTGGAATTTGAGTACTGG
Organism: Pirellulaceae bacterium; assembly: GCA_028289675.1. Taxonomy (GTDB): domain Bacteria; phylum Planctomycetota; class Planctomycetia; order Pirellulales; family Pirellulaceae; genus Aureliella. Next base: position 6,547 of record JANQOL010000140.1, on the reverse strand, counting down.
GGTGCGCACGAGATACTGTTGCCGTTGCAGTCGGATGACCCGAGGTACTCCGGTCGAGCACTCTTCTGGTTCAATGCTGTCGTCCTGACGAATAACAGACTGGAACAGTACATAGAGAAACAGGAAAGGACGCTTGGCGAACGGTACACACCTGAGTTTCACGTCGACCTTCCTATCGCTCATACCTTGGATGGCTTGGTCAACGGAGATCGGTTTTGGGAGGAATTGAATAGCAAAGCATTGGAATGGAATAAGGAGTGTTCTGGCTTCTTCAAAAACCAACCTCCAGACGATCTGTCTCACAGCTTTGATGAGTTGAGAGAATCGTTTAATTCCTGCAAAAGCGCCGTCGATTCGGTCGTCATCGCTCGAAACCGTGATCGGCTTGTGGAACTACAGGACGAAGTGCAAGAGGCCACATCCCGCTTATACGCTTTTGAAAACTCCTGTCGAAATTCAGAAGAGGCAAACAAGAGACCGAACCAACATAGTCGTTCGTTTCAGGACGAATTGTTTCATTTTGCCGACCGCAAACACGCTGAGTTAGCTTCCTTCCTGGACAGCGACTTTGTGAACGCCAACATTGCATCGGCAATCTTGGTTACTGGTGAAGCTGGAGCAGGCAAATCACATCTGCTTTGCGGTTTTGCAAAAAGATTCGTGAAGACGCATGGCCCCGCAATCTTGATGTTGGGGCAACACTATCGTGGCGGAAACCCGCTAGCCGAACTTCTTGATCTGCTGGACTTGACCGCGCATTCCTATGAAACTGTGCTTGGAGCGCTAGACGCTGCCGGAGAAGCAGCAGGTGTCAATGCCATCCTGCTAATTGATGCGATTAACGAAGGTAGCTATCGCAATGAGTGGAAAGAACGCATTGTCGGGTTGCTAGAAGATGCCAAGAGGTTTCCGCACATTGGCATAGTGATTAGTTGTCGTTCACGATTCGATGACCTATTGATCCCCAGCCACCTCAAAGCAACCGAGCTTCTGCGTGTTTCGCATGAGGGCTTCCGAGGTCACGAGCACAAAGCAGCCGCGATTTATTTGTCGGGACAGGGAATTGCCAAGCCGACGGCTCCAGTAACGGCTCCTGAGTTTTCCAATCCTCTATTTCTGAAAACGTGCGCGACTGCCCTCAAGCAATTGGGGGAAACAACCTGGCCCAAGGGATACCAGGGTAGTTCCCGGCTTTTCGACATTTATTTGTCATCTCTTGAAGAGGTTGTTTCGAGAAAACGGCAGACCGAGGTCAACGACAGACTTTGCCAGAAAGCCCTTGAGGCCGTCGCAAACGCGATGTTTCCGGACAATCTGTTCGGCTTGGCTTGGGACAACGCGACCACGATCGTCAACGCTATCGACACATGCGTCAATCCAAACGAGTCGCTGTTTCAAATGCTTTTGCGTGAAGGAGCACTCGCCGAAGACATTGAATACTCCGTTGACGATGATGGCGACTATGTTCCGAAGCCGATCGTGAGGTTTGCGTACGAACGGTTCTGCGACCAGTTCGTTGCTCAAGAACTGCTGCGCGGGAGCGAAGATCCGAGTGAAATATTTGACGACAATCGCCCGCTCGGAAAAGCCATCGGCGAAAACCGGCATTCGCGGTGCAGAGGAATCCTGACCGCTCTCTCGATAATCATTCCGGAAAGGTTTGGGGTGGAGTTCTGGGACGTGCTTCCCGCCACCCTCAAGTCACACCGACAAGCAGCTGAACACTATTTCTTTGATTCGTTGCCTTACCGGGCACCAGCCTCATTTTCCGATAAGACGCGTGAATTATTCAATTCACTTCCGCTTTTCGAGTATCCCTTCCAGAGCCGACGACTCGATCTTTTGATCCAGTTTGCAACTGAGCCCACTCATCCGTGGAACGCTGAGCGACTTCACAAATTCCTTTCCGCCAAGGCCATGCCGGAGCGTGACGCTGTCTGGTCGATCTACGTAGCGAAGAACGACTACGAAGAGGAGTACGAACAACCGGAATCCGCAATTCGATCCATCATCGATTGGGCGACATTCGGCGACCTTGCATTTGTTGAGAAAGATCAGGCCCACTTGTCACTCATCGCTCTAATCTGGTTTACAACTACGACGAACCGGAAAACACGTGATCAAGCTACCAAAGCGGCCGCCAGGATATTCGCTCGACACCCGAGGCTGGTTGTTCCGTTACTAACTCAGTTTCATGGCGTCGATGACCTGTATTTGCAGGAACGGCTCTACGCCAGTGCCTACGGTGGGCTTTGCAATGCCGCTGAAGATGACAACCTGAAATCGGCCGCGAAATACATTTTTGACGTGCAGTTCAAAGACGGATCTCCAACGGAGCACTTCCTGCTTCGAGACTATGCCCTTGGAATACTGGAACTCGCTGAGATAAGAGCGTGCATCGACGATGCTACTGACATTGAGAAGTGTCGCCCTCCCTATGTAAGCGAGTGGCCCTTGGAGAACCCGCCGGAGAGTGAGTTCAATCGCTTTGGCAACAAGATCGAACACTCGGTCTTCTCAGACGACTTTGGTATGTACACGATGAACTCCGTTCACAAGTGGTCTCCAACGGCACTCGCCGAGCCAACTCCTGAATCACAGTCTCAGTGTCTTGAGACGCTTGTCTCCCAGCTCGACAGTTCGTCGCGGGAGCTCTTCATAAATGCGGTCGAGAAGACTGTCTCGTCCGAGGCCCAGCGTTTGCAGTCTATGTTTAGCGAGTGTCAAGCGGGAGACGGAGCGCCTGACAACACAGAATTAGGCGGCGATGGTGAGCAGGGTGTTGATTTAGATGTGGAGCGGGTGTTGAAGCAAATGCCTACTTCCGTTCCAAGCGACTCAGAGTCGAAGAAGAAGGCACTGGCTCGTAGGGACACCGAATCCGCGTGGGACAAGTTCAACTCAAGCCTCGACGACGCAAAAAAGGAAGCGTTTCGATGGGCGCAAGGATTCTGGCGAAATGGAGACAGCATTGCATCGTTTAGTCGGAAATGGGCGCAGCGATGGGTCTGTAAACACGCGATGGAACTTGGGTGGACTCCGGATCTCTTTGAGGAATTTGAAAAGTCGATCCCCTACTTCGGACGAGGTCGCCCTCAAGTCGAGAGAATCGGCAAGAAGTATCAGAGAATTGCTTACCACACGTTTTTGGCGCATTTGGCAGACAACGTGCATTACAAGGACGACGAGAGCTATTGCGATACGCCGAGGCCGTCGCGGTATCGAGGCCCGTGGCAACCGTGGGAGCGCGATATTGATCCCACCCATTGGCTTCGTAAGACATCTGATTCTGGATGGGGTGAATGGGACGCCAATGTTTGGTGGCGACCATTTGAATACTCGTTTGCTCTTGCTGCCGACGAAGCAAAACGGAATTGGTGCGAAGACCCAGCAGATCTGCCGCAGTTCCAGAACTACATCAGAGTTCGGGACGAAACCAAGAACTACTGGTATTCGTTACGAGGCTTCTCAAAGTGGCGTGAGAAAGAAATCAGTGGCGATGTTTCTACTCTTACTCGTGACATCTGGTTTAGGCTTAACGCGATCATCGTGACACAGCCACATTTCAAGCGGCTTCATAGGGAGCTAAAAGGGAAGGATTACATCTCACCAGACTTTGTGTCCTCAACTTCGACGGGACACCAAGTCTGTATTCGAGAGTATCCGTGGCATCCTTCGGTCACGATTTCGGACCGGTTCGGGGAGGATGAAGCATGGCAGATAAAGACTCCGCACGTAATCCCTTACGCGGAATACGAATGGGAGCAGGGGAGTGGAGACGAGTCTACAGAGATGAACCTGAGTCTCTACATGCCGTCGTCGTTTCTGATTGAGAAGATGGGCTTGCGGTTCGATCGTAGCCGGTTTGACCACTGGAACAATGCGTCCGGAAAGACCGTGTTCATAGATCCCTCGCTTGAGTTTGACGGCCCGAGCTTCGCACTATTCGACAGTAAGTCGATCGACAAAGTTTTGGCCGACAACAAATTGGTTTTGGTGTGGCTGATTGGCGGCGAGAAAATGATTGTCGACAACAGCAACGCGCCGGTGAAGGCAAGAATGGTGTTCAACACGATGCTTTGGACGGAAGGAGACGGGAAGATCCACAACGCGAGCCACCATTACATGGAAGGAACAAAGAAGACAGCCAAGAAGAAAGCGGCCAAGAAGCAGGTGGCAGCAAAGAAGAATGCAACCAAGAAGAGACGCGACCGAACCTAGGATGAGGTGTACGGCGGCGAAGAAACTGCATGACAGCGGAAAGCACTGTTGTTCCGCAGAAGGGCGTATCTGTCACTGGTTTAACGGACGATCATGACCGGCCGCAGCGGTGACGCGGCGGCCTGGACAACCGACTTCAATTCCGTCGCTAGCCGGGAAACAGCGGTTGCATCGGCCGCTTCGGCCGAGCAACGCGCGACCGCGAAGTCGGTGCTTTCCACTGCAGGCTGGGAGCACGGAAATCTTCGACGCACGAGCCTGTCCATCCGCCAGCTCCTGACAGTTCACAGAATCAGAGTCGGTTGATGTGGCCTCCGCAGATTGGCCAAGTGCCGAAGTGCAATCGGGGCTCAAGACCACTGCTAATTACCCGTATTCAACTCCGCGAATTCGATGCAGCCGCTGGCTGTCTGTGAATCCGCCAGGGTGCTTCGGTGTCATTCTAAACCCACATTCCTGTATGTCGCCATGAACCCGCAATGCCGAAAACACGGGTGCCATTCTCCGTTATAATCCATGCTAGTCTTCTGACATAATCGCCACCGCTAGCCCCCCTACCACGGCATCAAATGCTCGATTTTTTGAAGCAGGTCATTCACCTGAGAAGTTCCATCATTCGATGGGTGGCAATTGTACTCACAGTGGTACTGAGCCTTGGCTTCATTATCCCACCATTCCTGTCCGAAGTGCGCATTGCCGCTGCATGCGTGTTGTTGGTAATCTTGGTGGGAATGATCATTCAGATTGCAGATAATGTCAGTCTTTTGGTTTCTGAAATTCGATTTGAAGGATTCGAGCATTGCCGAGACGCCCTTTTTGATGAGATCGAGCATTCAATTCGAAAGAAAAAAATCACACGAGACCCGCATACTCGAGTCAGGGTAGTTGCCGTTGCTATGCGGTATTCATCCAACTTCATTTGCGACAAAATTCCAGAATTGCTTCAGCAATACCCGACGGCGAAACTACGGCTTCATCTGTGTATCGCCGCACCAGATTTCTTGCGAAAGAAAGGACTTGAAGATTGGGCAGCTTATGCTGACACGACTATTGAAGCTATTGCGCAATTGCAAAAGCGTCACAAAGAACTGTTTGAGTCGGGCAAGCTAAAGCTTGAACTTCACAAGTATCACAATTTGTCTCAATGGCATGGTCTACTAATAGATAAGGACACTCTGTTTCTAGGTAGAACACACTGGGTGATGAAGGGAGAAGATGAAAATCGCGACGCGTTTCTGAACGTTGGACAGGAGGTTTATCGAATGTTCCGGTGGAGTGATACCCGTGGTGGCAAGGAGAGAATAGAGCGATTCTACAGCTGGTACAAATACTACAAGGACTATGCAATTCAGAAAGAGGAAGGTGGAGAATTGCGGATGAAGTTGAAGGTCAAAGAACAGTGAGCTTCTGTTAGCGGTTTGCCCATGGTGGACCCATATCCGATCTCGTTACCACATCCGTCCAGGATCTGCGTCCAGAACGCACGAATGCACCATATATTGGGTAAACATTTCAGCCGCAACTAACTAAGTGACATTCGATGGACAAATACCGGCAGATTAGGAGCCTGAATGATTGCTTGAGGTGTCCTTCATCGCACAGTAAAGGCGCGAGTTCGCGAAGATGCAATTCAAGCCGGAGTGACACACTTCGGTGATTTGGCAAAATTCGTCTCAGACAGCGGCTGCATCGGCTGAGCGATACGGGTTGGTGAAGTCTGCGAGCGAAGAATGCGGGTCGCGAAGTGACTGTGGATTGGACTCTGATTCCGCTGCTAGAACAACGCCGTCTCCCAGTCACGGTCAACTGAGTAGCTGAGAATTCTTAGTTCACCTTTCTGTTCAGTGAACACCAGATTTACGCAGAACCAGCCAATGAATCCAGTTTGTACCTCTGCAGGTAACCGATCGAAATAGCGACGGTCAGTAGTAACACCATCGGCATGGGCCACCAGCGCCGAGCAACCGCGTAGACGATGGCACATGACCATGCGAACCAGAATAAAACGCCGAGACCGCTACCGACGAACATGATGAGCCAGTCGACAACATCGAAATTTCCCACAAACGGTTCCTCGCTGCCTCCGTACCAGACCAAGGGTAGAGTCCAGATTGCAGCAACGATTGCAGACGTTGTCATTGCGGCTGCGAACCAACGTGGTGCATGCACGCTAGGCGATTCAGCTGCCAGATCGGTCGGTGGAGCTTGATACGGATTGGCTAAACCTGTTCCTGCTTGGTCGGGACTACGGAGTTGCTGAGGACTGCGCGTCGCCGAATTCTTTCGTGTGGTAGAGCCACTGGCAGTCTTTGTCGTTGGACAGGTA
>JANQOL010000138.1 GCA_028289675.1 Pirellulaceae bacterium | reverse complement strand
AGACGTACTCGGCCGCCAGCAAGAACTCATCCACCGTCGCGCTCGCACCCCGCTTGAGCAACACAGCGCGGTCGCTGTTGCCAACAGCTTCCAGTAAGCGATAGTTTTGCATGTTACGGGCTCCAATCTGCAAAACGTCGGAGTAACCCGCCACCAGATCGACCTCTTCCGTGCTCATGACTTCTGTTACCACGGCCAGGCCGGTTTCTTCACGCGCGGTCGCCAACATCTTGAGTCCGTCTTCTTTGAGTCCTTGGAAGCTGTAGGGACTGGTTCGAGGCTTGAACGCGCCGCCTCGTAGTGCCGTTGCCCCGGCTTGCTTGACGGCGCGGGCCGTGGACACGATCTGCTCCTCGTTTTCCACCGAGCAGGGACCTGCGATGACACCGACCAATCCCGCGCCGGCTGCGAAATCTCGCACGCAGATTTGAGTTGACTCAGGCTTGAGCTCGCGGCTGGCAACTTTGTACGGTGCCAAGATGGGAACGACCTTGGACACGCCCGGGCCACTTTCCAAGGATTCTTTCTTGGTACCGCGTTCGTCGCCAACGGCCGCGATCACGGTGCGCTCGGTGCCGTGGATAACGTGAGCCTTGAGTCCCAATTCCTGGACTCTGTCGGTCATGTGCTGGATTTGGTCGGCGGTCGCATTCTTTTCCATCACCACGATCATGGCGGATTCGCTTTCTTGTCGACTTGAAAAGAAAAACCCCGGAGATCAGAAGATCGCCGGGGTCGTGAGTTTTACGTTGATTACCAGTGGTTACGTACTTTTCACGACCCCGCCCAGAAAGCTGGGCTGGCCAAAAAAGTTCGTAAACAATGGGCTGACGTGTCGCATACTCGTATTATGACTGCGCTTGGTGCGAAAGCAATACGCGCTCATCAGACTTTCGTAGGAGCTGTGCCGGCGGCACAGGGCTGGGCTAACCGATTTGCAAGGGATGCTCTAGAATCCTTAGCCGATTCGAGTGGCCGCGCCGCGCGACCATTTCTCGTTCCCCGTTTCGTGTGGAAACGCGATGAATAAGAAAGCCAAAACCGCCATTTCGCCAACTCGCACCGAAGATTACCCGGAGTGGTATCAGCAGGTGATCAAGCACGCGGACTTGGCGGAAACGTCCCCGGTTCGGGGCTGCATGGTCATCAAGCCCTGGGGCTACGCCCTGTGGGAGAATATGCAGCGTGGCCTGGACAAGATGTTCAAGGAAACCGGCCATCGCAATGCATATTTTCCGTTATTCATTCCCATGAGCTACCTGGAGAAGGAAGCGGAGCACGTTGAAGGTTTTGCCAAGGAATGCGCGGTGGTGACCCACCATCGTTTGGAGCCTGATCCAGAAACGGGAGGTCTGCGTCCCGCCAGCCCGCTAGAAGAGCCGCTGATTGTGCGGCCTACCAGCGAGACCATCATTGGAGCCATGTATGCCAAGTGGGTTCAGTCCTATCGCGATCTACCCATCCTGATCAATCAATGGGCCAACGTCGTCCGCTGGGAGATGCGCACCAGGTTGTTTTTGCGGACCGCGGAATTTTTGTGGCAGGAAGGACACACGGTGCACGCCACGCGCGAAGAAGCCTTAGAAGAGACGTACAAGATGTTAGACGTCTATGCCGACTTTGCCGAAAACCACATGGCCGTGCCAGTCATCCGAGGAGAAAAGACGGCCGGTGAGCGATTTCCAGGCGCCGACATGACGGTTTCCATCGAGGCCATGATGCAGGATCGCAAAGCCTTGCAAGCAGGCACGAGCCATTTCTTGGGGCAGAACTTTGCCAAAGCCCAAGACATTACTTTTCAAGATCAAAACGGTGAGGTTGCCCATGCCTGGACCACCTCTTGGGGCGTCAGCACGCGCTTGATCGGGGCGCTGATCATGACGCACGCGGACGATGATGGCATGGTCATGCCGCCCAAGATCGCGCCAGCTCATGCCGTGATTCTGCCCATTTACCGTGACGACGAAGCTCGCACCGCTGTGCTGGAGTATTGCCATCAGTTGCGTGACCAGTTGCAACAACAGGCCTACGCGGGGCGCGCCGTCGAGGTTGAAATCGATGACCGCGATCTGCGTGGTGGCGAAAAGAAATGGCATCACGTCAAACGCGGCGTACCTCTACGCATCGAGGTTGGCCCCAAGGACTTGGCCAAAGATGCGGTTTTCTTGGCACGCCGCGATACGGGCGAACAGTCCAGTGTGCCTCGGCAGCAATTGGTTGACCAGCTGGGCAGCATGCTCGAGCAAATACAACAGAGCTTGTTCGATCGTGCGCTGGAATTGCGGCAACAGCATACGGCGGAGATTTCCAATGAAGCTGATTTTCGCAGCTACTTTACACCTCAAAACGCCCAAGATCCGGAGATCCACGGCGGATTTGCGCTATCCCACTTTGCCTCCGAACAGGACGTCCAGCCCTTGTTAGATGAACTCAAGGTGACGATTCGCTGTATACCTTTGGAAGACAATGAACAACCTGGAACCTGCTTCCTGACCGGCAAGCCGGCGGAGAAACGGGCTGTGTTCGCCAAAGCCTACTAGTACTTGCTTCTCACTTACCACGAGCGGAAACGCGCCGAGGCAAGCAAGCGGGCACCGCCGGACGATTGTGAGAGGTCAACTCTGTGGCGACTCCAAAACCGCCGTCACCGTCGTTGCAGTTGGTGGCCATCTTCAGCCGTCATAGGCGGGCCCTGCAATGGGCGCGCGATCGGATTTGCGATCACTGGGGTGACATCGCCCTAGTCAGCCAGCTCTTCGAACACGCCGAAACCAAGTACTACCAATCCGACATGGGTTGCGAGCTGCTCAAGCAATTGTTGGTCTTGGCGGACAATTACGACCCGGCACGACTGACTGCATCCAAGCTGCAAAGTAATGATTGGGAACTCGAACTGGCGACCACAGGCGGCTACCCTGAAGCCAGACCGCTGAACATTGATCCTGGTTACTTGACTGTCAGCAAAGTGGTGTTGGCCAGTGCCAAGGACCGAGCGCATCGAATCTACTTGAACCACGGTATCTACGCCGAAGAATGCTTGTATTATTTGGACCAGAGCTGGCAGCCTCGGCCTTGGACTTATCCCGACTACCGCCGCCCCGACTTCCACCAATTTCTTGAGACGGCACGAGACCTTTTGAAACAGCGAGTTAAATCGTGATGAACAGGTGGGCAAGTTGACAGCTGGGGCTCTACTGTGCGTATTGGCAGCGGCCTTGGTGCCTAGCTTCCTGATTGCGTTGGTCGTGGTGGGTTTGGTACGGCGCGGCGCGCGGCGGCTGGGACTCTTGGATCGACCCACCGGCAGGAAGGACCACGCCCAGCCGATTCCGTTGGGTGGCGGAATTGGTATTTGGGCAGGCGTAGTAGGCACGTTGACCGTTGGCACGGCAGTCGTGTGGATTTGCTCGAAAAACTCGACCGTCGCAGACTGGCTGCCCCAAGCGTTGCAGGCCAACTTGGACGGGTTGATGAACAAGGTCGCCGAGATTTGGGTCATCGCCGGCTGTGGTACGCTGCTCATGCTATTGGGCTTGTGGGATGACCGTCGAGGAATTCCATGGTGGCTGAGACTGGGCGTGGAATTTGGTGTGGCTAGTTTCTGCGTCTATTGGCAAGGACTGCAGCTGACCGCTTTCATCGAGCTGCCCTGGTTAACGGGATTGTTAAGCGTGATTTGGATCGTGGCGCTCATCAATTCTTTCAACATGCTGGACAACATGGATGGTCTCAGCGGCGGTGTGGCGGCGATTTCCACAACGATGTTGGCGGTGATGCTGTTGACCACGCCGGAAACCGGTCGCGTCCAGCCGCAAGTATTTGTGGCCACCATGTTGTTCATACTGGTCGGTGCGCTGGTCGGGTTTCTGTGGCACAATTGGCCGCCGGCCAAGATCTTCATGGGGGATGCGGGTAGCTACTTCATCGGGTTTTGGATCGCCGTCGCTACCCTGTTAGCTACGTACACCGGGTACCAAGGATCTTCGCCGCACGCCGTTGTCGCGCCCTTGATCGTGATGGCCATTCCGCTGTACGACATGACCAGCGTCATCTTGATTCGATTGCGTGAGGGCCGAAGTCCCTTCGAAGGTGATCAGCGGCACTTTTCGCATCGCCTGGTCAGATTAGGGATGACCAAGAAGCAGGCTGTGCTAACTATCTATCTGGCCACGGCGACGTGCTCGTTGAGCGCCATTCTGCTGCCGCGAGTGGACTGGATCGGTGCGGTACTGATCGTGCTCGGAACCGTGCTCGTGCTGTGCCTGGTTCGCGTGCTGGAATCCGTCGGTCGCCGCGAAGATTAGGGAAGGAGGAGATCACGGAAAATGGCCAAGCGTCGTCAGGGCTCGCAACCTGCTCCGACCCGTTCTCAATCGCGGGCCAGCGGTTCGCAGAAACACGAATCTCAGAGACATCTTCCGCAGGAACGCTGCGCGTTGGGGCTGGCCGCACGGGTACGCATGTTGGAGCCGGTGACGGCGTGGTGCGTGGGCATGTTGCTGGTTTGGGCGTGCTGGAACCCGGCCGATTCAGTCAGTGTTTTTCGAGGCGAAGCGCTGCCCCAGAACCTGTTTTGGTTGTTCGTCGCCGTTGGCAGCGGCGTTGTCGGCGCGACCCGGGGCCGGCTCCGCTGGACTCCGCTGGCTTGGACCGGAAGCCTATGCGGTTTGGCTTGGCTGCTGG
>JANQOL010000127.1 GCA_028289675.1 Pirellulaceae bacterium | reverse complement strand
GTTCGCCACCGCTGTGACGTTGTACCTGGTGCCGTGTGCCGTCTTGATCGGAGACGACATTGCAGGAATATTGAAAAGGTTGTGGCGCTGGTACGTCCGGCCGCTGGGCGTTGGCAGCAGCGCCCAACTCGCTTCGGATTCGCGATCATTGCCCCCGAGCTAGCTGTCACCAATGCAAGGGGACACTGACACGGACAAGAAGATGGTCGAACGGACCTGCCGACTTCGGGACGCGATTATCGATTTAACTTCAATCAAACTCTATATTGATCAATACGATATCCGCGCCGTGCACGCGCGGCCGTCGATCGCGCGGCTTCCTATGTATCAGGTTATTTCTTCAACGGCGAAAAAGTCCAATCGCAGTTGACGACTGTCGTCCCACGTGGACGGATCGTCTCCTGTACAATCTTCGCCAAAGGATTGGCATCGCCAGCCAGGGCCTTATTGCCAAAAATGCACCAGAGTCGCGTTGGCGGACGCAATCTGAAGTCTCACCCAGTCATGCGACAGGGTGGTTTTGCCCGTTATGTTTTTGAGGGTGTTCAGGCATGAGTACTTTTCACGATCAATTTGAACCGGATCCTGAATCGGATGGCGAAACACGTGTTTGGAGCACCAACAAGCCGCTGTTGCAAAACGCGGTGGTTGCGTTTGCTCCACCTTACCCAGAATATCCCAAACTGAAATTGGGCAGGTCTCGTCAGGCTTCAGGCGACCCGAGCTGTCCGTCAGCGCGTGACGTCGGCGATGACATCGTGGTTACACTGTACTGCAACAATGACAACGGGTTCGGAGACTATCACGAACTCGCCTGGGATTTCGTGATGGCAAATGCTTCTGAGATCGAAGCGAGTCTTCGACGCAAGCTGTTTGCCCAACATCAGAAAGCTCTCAAGCAGTTTCTTGAAGAGGTTCTGCCCGGCGACCGCAAAACTCAGAACTACTGGAAGAAAATTGAGGGCGAAATCGATTGGCATGTCCCATCGGCAGTCGAGCATCTCTACAACCTTGTCGGCGTCGGGCTGGTCGACAATGGTCTCGATGAATCTGGTTTCTGTTCGTTCGAATTTCAATCTGGCTGGGATCGTGATCATGGCGTGGGCATCATCATGCACAAGACCAATGTGCTGGCAGCGGGAGGCATGCAAGAGGACATTTCTCGCGGCCCAGATTTGGTCGAATCGCTGAAATATGTTCAATCTTACGATCTCGACGATGGTGACTTGGCGCTGCAAGAATCGTAACAAGCCGGGGCATCAGAGCGCAGGCCGCGCCGGTTTTGAGATGGAAAGCCGTGACTGGAGAATCTTTGGTCGTGGTCGGGTGAGCTTAGGCGGTTAGCGGCAGCGGGCTGTTACAGAAAGCCGCGTACAGCTGCTGCAAGTCATCGTGTTGGAGGGCGCCTGGCACTAAGCAGAATCTGAGCCGAGCGCGGCGAATTACCCCCTTCTCCATGAATTGGCCAAACAGCTGAATCTGCTGTTCGGCGTCCTCGGGCGAACTCGGGCAATGCACCTGTCGTTGATCTGACGGTTCGATCATCCAAACACCAGTGTGTTCATCGCTGTTGGCTACAAACGCGGCCGGGCCAAAAGGGCCGGTTGACGGAGCCTGGCCGTCCGAAGCGCCATCAACCAGTTCGGCGTGCGTTAGCCTCTTCCATGCAAGCTCGCCCGGAGATCGGCTGGTCAGCGAAATGACAGGTGTTGAATCGAGTAAATCGGTTTGTATGCTCACCCACAACTCGACGCCGAAACCTCTGGGAGCGGGTTCTTTCAATAATCTCCAATTCAGCTGAAATGCAAACTGATCTTTGGGGCTTTGGTCGAAACGAGAGATGAGATCCGTCTCGCGGACGTATATTTCCTCCGGCGGCAAACTGTGCGCAGGTTCAGCGGCCACACACAGTACTTGCCAAGCTGCGGAGCTGGGTACCAGGACCCGCAAGCCTTGAGATGGTTTCACCGGGGTCACGGTGGCTTCCCAGTTGCCGACGTTGGCCACTGCTTGCGTCTTGTTTAGCTTCCAGGTGAGCGCCATAGCTTGGATCCATCTCGATGGTTGCTTGCTGCCAGCCCGCATTATGGACCAAACCCACCAAGTGCGAGAGTCCCAGTCGAAGAAATCGGCCGTGGATGATCTCTGGCCAACTACGTCGTGCGCGGACATTCTCGTTCTGGTCGGTGAGCAGATGCAAATTCGCCGAGTCGCTAAAATCGTCCTTCGAGCTGTTACGCGCCGATGTGGCTGCCACTAGAATGTGAGCTTTTGCGGCGTCCGCAAGATTGTGTGCAAGGCCGGTTCTCTTCTACCGAGGTGCATTGATGTTTAGGCTTGAACAGATGGTGTGGCTGCTCATCGTGTCTGGCCTCTGTCAGCCGACCTGGGCTGCTGACGGGGCGGCGCGGGCACCTCGCGAGCGGCCGAACTTTATCTTCATTCTCAGTGACGACATTGCGCAGGGTGATCTGGGCTGCTATGGGCAAAAGCTCATACAAACTCCGCGTCTGGATCAGATGGCGAACGAAGGGACACGCTACCTGCAAGCCTATTGCGGAACCAGCGTGTGTGCTCCCAGCCGATCGTCCTTTTTCACCGGACTCCACTGCGGCCATTGTCCCATCCGTGGTAACTACGAAGTCCCGCCAGAGGGACAGTTGCCGTTGCCGGCAGACACGGTGACCATTGCTGAAGTCGCGAAAGCGGCTGGATATGCCACGGCCACGTTCGGCAAGTGGGGCATGGGCAACTTTGATTCCTCCGGCAGCCCGTTGAAGCAGGGAGTGGATCACTTCTTTGGATATAATTGCCAGCGCCACGCCCATTCTTATTTTCCAACATATCTGTATGACGACGCCCAGCCTTTTTTGCTGCCCGGCAACGACGGACAAACGGTTGGGCAAACTTACGCCCAAGAGTTGATTCAGCGCGACATGCTGGCGTGGGTTGGTCGCCACGCAGAACAACCCTTCTTGTTGTTCTACGCGATTACCTTGCCACACGGGCGTCACGAAATTGATGATCTAGGCGTCTACGCGGACCGGCCCTGGACAGAGCGACAAAAATCCTATGCCGCACAAGTGACCCGCGTCGATTCCGACGTTGGCGCGCTCGTCGACCAGTTGCGGGAACTGGGCATCGATGACAACACTCTAATTGTCTTCAGCGGTGACAATGGCTCGTCCTTTGACCCTGAATCGGAGATGGGGCGATTGTTCAAGCAGGCTGACAATGGCTTGCGAGGATACAAGCGGGGCATGTACGAAGGCGCGCTACGGCAAGCGGCATTTGCCTGGTGGCCGGGAACGGTGCCAGCTGGTCGCGTTGACCATTCGCCTTGGGCGTTTTGGGACCTGATGCCCACTTTCGTTGAACTCAGTGACGCGGAGACGCCACCCGGGTACGCGACCGACGGAGTGTCGTTGGCGTCCTACCTGATGGGCGGCGAGGCCCCGGAACGCGAGTACTTTTATTGGGAGCTGCATTTGACGCGGCCCATTCAAGCGGCTCGATTTGGCGATTGGAAAGTTGTCCGCAACGGCGCGCAACAGCCAATCGAACTGTATGACTTGGCCGAAGATCCGGGAGAGACGACCGATGTGGCCCAACTCCATCCGGCGCACGTGGCGACTGGCCGCCGTATTTTGGAGGAAGCGCACCGTCCCGATCCCAATTGGCCACTGCAGGGGCGATCCGCAGAGCATTCGCGGCGCGCCAAGGAAGCTTGGCTCATCACGCGTGAGCGGGTGAAACAAAAGTGGGCACCCGAACAAGCTGAGCAGCGCGATCTGACGCAACCGTGAACGGTTGGTAGATCGTCTAAGCTTCCATGAGTTATAGAAACTGCAATTTGATGCACCGAACCAGCTAAGCAGGAGCTAGCCGTGACGTTGTCGCACAGCCAACTGTTGCAACTGAAACGTTGGAACACGCCCACGATTTACAACGGTTGGGAGCAAATCACCGGTCAAGATGCCGCGGCTCCAGTGACCAATCTCGAAGAGACGGTCGACTTTATGCCGCAGATGGGCCCCATGGTCGGCTACGCGGCCACCTTGGTGATCCAGCCCAGCCAGTCCAAGCACAAGAGCAACAATCCGGATGCTTGGCAACAGTATCGAGAGTCTCTGGCGGAAACGCGGCGTCCGACTATTGTGGTCGTGCAGGATCTCGATCAGCCTGCCGTCATCGGGTCGTTTTGGGGCGAAGTCAATGCGAACGTGCACCGGTCTCTCGGCTGCGTGGGAGCCATCGTGGACGGCGCCATTCGTGACGTGGATGAAATGACCAATGCCGGATTCAAGGCCCTGGCTCGTAGGCTGTGTGTCGGGCATGCCCACAGCACGCCCGTTCACTGGAACTGCGACGTCGAAGTCTTTGGAACTCGCGTACGGCCTGGGCAACTCATCCATGCCGACAAACATGGATTCATGGTCATCAATGCGGACGAGGAAGCTCAGTTGTTGTCGGCTGCCGTACAAATGGACACGAATGAGTGCGAAACGGTGATCGCGGCAGCTCGTTCGGCGCATGGTTTATCCACGCAAGAAACGTTGGCCAGAATCAACGCCGCCGCAGCTGAGTTTTCCAAGCGTTCCGCCGAGCAGTTTGGCCGCGCTGGAGAGCATCGTTAGTGCCGGTAACCGCAAGTTCAACGATATCGGCGACCGCCAAGTACAAACTGCTGATGAGTCGAATGATCACCCAGCACTGGATGGTGGTCATCTTGGTTTGGTTGCTGATCGCGATTGGGCTGCGCTGGGCAGCACCTCCTTGGGATCAAATTGCCGCGGACGGTGACATGGATTTCTTGCCGCGTAGCGTTCCCAGTGCGCGGGGGGAGCAAGCTCTCGAACAGGCTTTTCCCGGCTCGCAGTCACGTAGCCAGATGATTCTGGTTTTCGCGCAGCCGAACCATGAGCTGACCTCAGGCGACTTGGCTTGCGCCCTGGACATCACTCGCCGCCTGCATTGGTTGGCCGCCAAGTCCTCTTGGAGCCAGCTGAGGCCCCGGTCCGACAGGGACACGCTCTCGGTCTCGAATGACTCGACATCGGCGATTCGTCAGTCGTTTTGGATGGATGTCGTGCGTGAGAATTTGACGCAGGCCATCGAGTCGGAGGAAGCCCTCTTTGAGTTGTCGCAGCAGATCGAGTTGATGCCGCCGGTGGCCCGCTTACCCGATGCGCACTTGATGCGTGGGCGATTGCTTGGGCGGCTAGGTGAATCGGAGCAATCAACCCTGGACCTGAGTTCAGCTGAACTGATTCGCCAACGTGATGATCTATTGACGGCCAGCATTCCCGACTGGTCGTCCGCCTTGCGCGATGTCTGGTCATGGCGCAGCGGCGTTGTCGGACACAAGTTAGGCAAAGGACACCCGCAGGCTCGGTTGGTCAATCTGGAGATGTCGACTGACTTTGCCGCTACGGCCAACCTGGCAGCGCTGGCGGGCGTTGAGCAGTTGGTCGCGGACGTCCGTAGGCACTATGACGGGATTTGTTCTTCGGGCTTCCGGGTGGAAGTTAGTGGTTCGGCAGCGGTCGGCGCGGACATGTTGCGGGCGGCCGCGAGCGGTATAAGAACGACGGAGTTGGTGACTGCGGGGCTCGTGTTGTTGATTTTGGCTTTGGTCTATCGCGCACCCTTTCTCGTGGCGATACCGCTGATCAGTATCGCTTTGAGTCTGGTGGTGGCGACCAGTGTGGTGGCTCTCCTGGCCCGCGACCCCATCGATCCGACCAGCCTGGGGTTGGGAGTCTTCACCACGACTCGTATTTTTATCGTGGTCTTGCTGTTTGGTGTGGGAACGGATTTTTGCCTGTTCTTCTTGGCACGCAATCGCGAATTGTTGGAATCCAAGCCCGTTCGGTCGCGCCGCCAAATGTACCGTTTGGTGGCCAGCGGTTGGCGAAGCGTGCACGATGCGCTGGTAGCCAGTGCGGTCACCACCATCGTCGGTCTGGCCCTGATGTGGTTTTCACGGTTCGAGAAGTTTCAATTCAGCGGTCCGATCATTGCAATCTCGCTGGCCATTACCGTGCTGGTCTGCCTCACGTTTACCCCGGCCCTGTTGTGCGGACTGGGGCGGACTGCCTTTTGGCCCCGGCTACGCGGCCAACGCTCCGCGCATGAACAAGTTAAAACATCGGTGAGCAGCCCTGCGCGCCGATATTGGCAAGTGCTGGCTGCCCAAGTCATACAGCGTCCGCTACCTGCCACGCTCTGGACCATCGGCTTGCTGACTCTGCCTGCCGGGTTCGGTGTGATCTGTTTGGGCAAAGTTACTTACGATCTGCATGACGAACTGTCTGAGTCGGCAGCGAGCCGTCGTGGCGCGAAATTGATTGGATCGTATTTTCCCACACGCGAAGGCAGCCCAATTACCGTGCTAGTAACGCGTCAGATGCCTTTTGCGGATCAAGCAGCCATGCAACAAGCTTGCACCACTCTTTCCGGCCGGCTGTACGTAGACGGTGTCCAAGCCGTGCGCAGTTTGACGGATCCGCTCGGTGACTATCCCCCAGGCAAACGCATGAGTTTGTTTGCCCAGGATGCTTGGCGGCGCAGATTGCTGAACAGCATCGCCCAAGAGCATTTTGTCAGTTCGGTAGGGGCGCAGCACAATCGAGTCGCCAAGTTCGATGTAGTGCTGCAAGATAGCCCCTTCTCTCTGGAGGCCGGCGCCACGTTGTCGCGGCTTCGCGACCGCTTGGCATCGGAAACCGGTCGCAACGAATCGCCATGGTCCGACGCCGTGGTAACAATGTCCGGAACCACCGTTGGCATCACCGATCTGCGCAGCGTGACTCAGGCTGACCAAAGAAGGATCCAGCTGTTGGTGACCGCGGGAGTGTGGGCAGTTTTGGTGCTCATGCTGAGACGGGTGATTCTCTCCACCTATTTGGTATTCACCGTCCTGCTCAGCTACTTTGCGACCCTTGGCGTTACTTATGCACTGTTTGCGATTCTTTATGGCTCCGATTACGCGGGCCTGGACTGGAAGGTGCCTATCTTCTTGTTTGTCATTCTGGTGGCTGTGGGACAGGACTACAACGTTTATCTGGTAACACGGATTTTTGAGGAGCGGCGAGCCGCCAATATCGTTGAAGCGGTGCGCATTGCCCTCGAACAAACCGGCGGCATTATCACCAGTTGCGGAGTTGTGATGGCGGGCACGTTTGTGGCTATGACCAGTCCGGCAGTCTTGCATTGGCTGGGGCAACAACTGCCAGCAGGATGGATCGCGACCGACGCGCCGGTGTTACGCGGCATCACCGAGCTGGGCTTTGCCCTGGCCTTTGGAGTGCTCTTGGATACGTTGGTGATACGAACCGTGTTGGTGCCGGCGTTCGTGTTGCTGCAGGGGCGATCAGGTGGTTCGCGATCCACCACGACCGCTAGTTGATGGCTGTGCTGGATTGTGTCGCTGACGGATCGGGAAGTTGCCCGCGAGGACCCGGTGATCCCACGTTAGCGGAACTGGCACATGCACACGTCGCAAACAGGTTGCGATAAAATGCACTTCGCACGGCCGCTGGCAACGCACAGGGAATCAGCTCTCATCAAGGACAATCATGGATCAAAGGAACAAAAACAAATCACCTCAGGAAGTGTTGGTTCTGTGCCGTGAACGCGACGTGAAAGCCGTCGATCTCCGGTTCACCGACTTCGTTGGCCGGCAGCATCATTTGACAGTGCCCGTTGCCCAGCTGACCGAAGCCGCATTTGAGGATGGTTTCGGCTTCGATGGCTCAAGTATTCGCTGCTGGCAGTCCATTGATGAGTCAGACATGCTGCTGGTGCCGCAGCCAGATTCGGCTTGGATTGACCCGTTCTCGAATTTGTCAATGATCGCGCTGACATGCTCTATCGAGGATCCCATTACACGTGAAGAGTACGGGCGCGATCCGCGAAATATTGCGCGACGAGCGGAGAACTACTTGGCCAATGTCGGCCTGGCGGATACGGCCTATTTCGGTCCCGAGGCCGAGTTCTTCATCTTCGACGACGTGCACTTTGATCAGACTCCCAACGCGGCACATTACGAGGTCGACAGCCGCGAGGGGGCGTGGAACCGTGGACGCCGTGAGGAGCCCAATCTGGGCCACAAACTGCGAGCGCAAGAAGGCTATTTTCCGTGTCCACCGTTGGACCAAACGTCCGAGCTGCGTGGCGAAATGATGCAGACCCTGGTGGATTGCGGCATCGATGTGGAAGGGCATCATCACGAAGTGGGCAGCGGTGGACAGGCCGAAATCGACATCCGCTACGACAGTCTGGTAGCTATGGCCGATACGCTCATGACGTTCAAGTACGTTGTCAAGAACGTGGCCCGACAGCGCGGCCAGACGGTGACGTTTATGCCCAAGCCCATCACCGGCGAACACGGAAGTGGGATGCATGTTCACCTGTCCCTGTGGAAAGGCGGTGAGCCTCTTTTTGCCGGAAACGGATACGCTGGTCTCAGTGAAATGGGACTGCATGCCATCGGTGGGATTCTCAAACACGCACCGGCGCTGTTGGCTTTGACCAATCCAACCACCAACAGTTACAAGCGGCTGGTGCCCGGGTTTGAAGCGCCCGTCAATTTAACCTACTCGCAGCGAAATCGTTCGGCAGCCTGCCGCATACCAATGGCCAACCCAAGCCCGAAAGGGAAGCGTGTCGAGTTTCGTTGTCCCGACCCGAGCTGCAATCCGTACTTGGCCTTCGCCGCCATTTTGATGGCCGTCATCGACGGCATTCAGAACAAAGTCCATCCGGGCGATCCAATGGACAAGGATCTCTACGATTTGCCGCCCGAGTTGGCTCAGGGCGTTGCCCAGACGCCCCGAGATCTCGAATCAGCGCTGCGTGCCCTGGAGGAAGACCATGAATTTTTGCTGCGCGGAGACGTGTTTTCCGAAGACGTACTGCGCAGCTGGATTACCACCAAGCGCGAAACTGAGGTGGCGGCCATCAGCACTCGACCGCATCCCTACGAGTTCTGCATGTACTACGACGTCTGACGGTCTTTGGCCTCAAAAACGGTTTTTGTTTGACCTTTAACCGGAGACGCACGCAGTTCTCTCAATGGGTTTCTGTTTGACCGGCAGCCGCAGGCGCACGTTTTGAAGTTGCGCTTTTGGGATCGCGAAGCCGATGTCGCTCCAGCAATCATTGACCCAAACAAACTTATTCTCCTTGGGGAGAGTCGTGACGGGCACACACGCTTCGCGGGTCGGCGAACGGAGAGGGGCCGATCTGGCCCTACCCGGTCGAGGGCACCGACGCGTAGCGTTGGTCTTCGTCCGACCTTCCCGCAAGCGGGAAGGTTAGTTTCAATTAGCGCAACTTCAAAAGGCGCACGCGACGGGTTGTTGTTCTTGAAAGCAGCGTGCGCCTGCGGCTACCGGTCAAACATGATTTAGACCTTACCTTACCGTCGCTTGCGTCCCGGACGCCAGCTTACGCCGAGCTCTGGCGGGCGGCCTCGAGATCCAATCCGATCTGGAAGATTTCGCTGGTATCCAAGAACAAATCGTTGGCCGAAAACAGCCGCTGGATAGCCGCGCGATGCAGTTTCATTTTCAATCCACCAACGCCGATGGCACCGTAGTCGATACGATTGCCGCGCTGCATAGCCTTGTCCATCACGTCTATTCCTTCCAGACCGGCTGGCGGAACGGCATTCAGGTCAATGGCGACCTGCAATTGACTGGCCAAGGCCAACTGCGTCGCTGACAGGAGGCGAACACCTGCGGCACCGCAGGCAAGCAGCAGCGAAGTATCGGTCAGCACGGCGTCGACCTGGTCGGCCGCCGTTGGTTGCAGCCCAGAGGTCACCGCTTCGGGTAGCTCCGAAGCGATCTGATGGCAAGTTTGTTCGGCTCGCTCCAGATTCCGGGACACGAGATGAACTGCCGCTCCCTGTTGTAGCAACAAGCGAGCTGCCCGCACGCCAACCGGACCGGTGCCGCCCAAAATGGTCGCCGTCGCGCCTTCCAGCGGCAAGTGGCGTGCAGCGCACAGCACGGCGGCCGCGGCAGTCGTATTGGAACCATTGCCATCAAGCATGACGGAGACACGCATCGGGCCGACGAAGGCAGCGCGAATCGCAGCTCCGATCTCATCGCCGCGGCCGACATCCGACCCGCCAACAAAGATTGCAGTCTGCTTCAGTTGCTCTGGGCCGCGCGTAAAAATCGCTCCATGGACCAACGGAACTACCGACTGCGCTTCTACATTGGCGTACGGAAGCAAATGATCCACGTTGGAATCAATGGCGACCACAGCGTCAAACGAGCTCGGCTGTTGATCGCAGTCCAGTTGCAGCAGAATGCGTGGTTGGTTCATGAACGATTGCGTTTCTATTGACGGGCTTGCCGGGAAACGAAAAAGGTCGCCGCAACCGAAGGGAAGCAGCGACCCTGTTGTACAGACATGTCTGGTGCACATGCGTGCTAGCAGAGCACCATTCGGAAGCCGGAGGCGGCGTTCGAGCGTCCGATTCCCGTCTGGGCCACGGAAAAGCCGGCTACGATTCGAAGCCCTTGAATGGATGGGCCGCGGTTTCTTTTTGAGCAATCATTTCTTGGGCGGTAGGAGTGCCTTGCATGGCTGCGGCAATGGACTCCTTGGTGGCCTCGTAATTGTATTGGTAGATCTTTTGGTTGTCGTCGGCGGCGGGGTGAATGAACACGCCGCAGACGATCACTAGATCTTCGGCTTGGTCGGCGGGAATGACACCGGCTTCAACTTGATCCGCCACTGCTTTGGCCACGGCGCTTTGGGCCGGACCGAACATCTGCACGGCTTGCTTCATGCCCTTGATGGTGACCTTGGTGATCATCACCGTCGATGGCTTGACAGCCACGTTAGGAGCCAACACGGCCAGGAGGTTGGTGTGGCCAGCACTTTGCGTTGCCATGGCGTTCGCAAACGCGGTGCCAACAGGCCCCGATTTGCTGCCAATCATCAGGTCGATGTGAGCCACTTCGTTTCCATCGCCTTTAAGCGATTCACCTACCATCAGGGACATAATCCGAGTCCTTTTGCATCTCGTGTCAGTGAAAAAACCACTCCGCGGAGAAATGGGAGCGGAAAACCTGTCGGTGTGTGGCCCAGGGCACAAAGAGACCGACCGGGCTGCCCAAACGGGCGGAAAGAGCGTACCAAACGGGCGTTCGAATGCAAGGTGCTCGGCCTGCAAGTCGTTAAAACCGGCGGAATACGGCCCCTTCCCTGTCCGTACAACCGCCAAAATAACTTGGAATCAAGTAGGCAATCGACTACGATGGAGGAGTTCTCGTCTAACCGATGATTGGCTCATCCGCCCTGGTGGCAAATCCAACCTGGTCCATGCGTGATTTAGAGGCTCACGCGCGGCGTGCAGGGTCCGCTTGGGGCCGGCGAGATTTCCGGGACAGGGTATGTGAGAAAGTAGTGAGGAATCCTATGAAACGCAATTTCTGGTTGTTCCTAAGTTGGCTCGCGATGGGTGCCTTTCTGGCGCCGATTGCTGCGGCAGCCGAGCCTGCCAAATCGTCCAAGATTGATGACAAGGAAAAAGTCGAAGCTGTCGACATGTTCCAAGCCATCGATGAGGGCAAGATCGAAGTCAACTTTATTCCCAAAGATGCTACCCAAGCCACGGTGGTGTTTAAGAACAAGACGGACAAAGCCCTCGATCTGCGCTTGCCTGACGCATTTGGCGCCGTGCACGTCCATGGCCAGCTTGGCGGCATGGGTGGTATGGGCGGCATGGGCGGCGGCATGGGTGGCATGGGCGGCGGCATGGGTGGCATGGGCGGCGGTATGGGCGGTATGGGCGGCGGCATGTTCCGCGTCGAAGCCGACAAGACCCGCAAAGCCAAGGTGCCTTGCGTATGCCTAGAACACGGCAAGAAGGATCCCAACCCACGCATGAAGTACAAGATCGTGCCGATCGAGCAAATCAACAATGATCCGCGTGTCAGCAAGCTCTGCGAATTGCTCGGCAAAGGACGCGTGGCGCAAAATACGTTGCAGGCGGCGGCGTGGCACATCGCCAACGGCCTGTCCTGGGAAGAATTGGCTCACAAGAACCGTGTGGAATCCAAGTACACCGGCAACGTGCGATTCTTCAACCCAGTCGAGCTGCGGAGTGCGTTTCAGCTGTCCAGCGTGATTCAACACGAGTACGACAAGTACCAGGAATCCCTGGGAAGCAGCTACGGCGATCGCGATACTGACGACAGCTAGCGCGACTTCGACCAAAAAACGTTCCACAAAGCGGGTGTCCCTGACACCCGCATTTTTTTTGGCCTGATGCTCGGCCCAATGGCTGCCCCGTCTGGCGATGCCTAGCCTCCAGGGCCTAGTCTCGTCGCACGTACTGCCGCGCCAATCTACGTCTGGGCGGTGGCAAGAAATGCGGACCCGCCCGGCGTCGAATGCGTTTCTTCTATGGTCGACGTCCCATCTACCATGGTCGACGTCCCATCTACCATGGTCGACGTCCCAGCGAGACGGCCACAAATCGCCGGCTTTCGGACGAAGGACGCCGTTCGAGTCCCAGTACCGGATTCATTCCGGTCCCCTTTGCGGATTGGCGCGAGGCTCTTCTAATGAGCGCCGCCGGCGGGCCACGTCAGCTGGCCGACCAATCTTCATGGACTATTAACACGGTTGACTTATCAGCATCCTGGCCGTCTTGGAATGATGCTCAGTGTCGGCAAATCCACTCAAACACCGTTCTGATTGAAGGGCCCTATCCGTGTCACGATTTCTCTCGTTTCTGCTGCTGTGTTTCCTGTCGATGCCAGTCACGGCACAAGTTGAGGTCGACGAGAATCTGCCGGATTATCAACCCGTGGCCGGCATTGGTGGTGAGAACTTGAAGACAGTCGGTTCGGACACCATGAACAACATGTTGGCTCTGTGGACTGAGGAATTCAAGAAGAACTATCCCGGCGTCAAACGCGAAGTGGATGGCAAAGGATCGTCCAATGCTCTGCCAGCGTTGATCGCTGGCCAGGCCGCGTTCGGTCCGATGAGCCGCGAACCCAAGAAGAGTGAAATCGAAGACTTCAAAAAGAAGTTTGGTTACGAACCGACCATCTTGGCGACCAGCATCGACATGCTGGCGGTTTACGTGAACAAGGACAATCCGATTGAGGGTTTGTCCTTTCCACAGATTGACGCGATTTTCTCCAGTACAAGAAAGATGGGAGCTAGACGCCGGGCCGAAAAGTGGGGTGACTTCGTCGAAAAAGGACCTTTTGGTGCCAATGCCATTACTTGCTATGGACGCAACGCCGCCTCAGGTACATACGGGTATTTCAAAGACGTGGTGCTGGCCAAGGGAGACTATGGTTCTTGGGTCGCGGCGTCTCCCGGCTCGTCGGCGGTCGTCCAGTCGGTGGGCTCCAACTTGGGCGGAATCGGCTACAGCGGTATTGGCTACAAGACACCAGACGTTCGAGCGATCAAAGTCAGTGAGGAACTGAATGGTGAATTGATCGCGCCGACGCCAGAGAACGCGTATAACGGCGAGTACCCATTGTCCCGCTTCCTGTACCTGGCCGTGAACTACGACGAGCGTAAGCCGCTCGATCCTCTGCGCGCCGAATTCATACGTTATGTGTTCAGTAAGCAGGGCCAGCAACAAGTCGTTAAGGACGGCTACTTGCCGATTTCGGCCGAAGTTGCCGCAGAAGAACTCGCTAAAGTTGGTCTCTAGATTGCCGGCACAGCGTTCGATTTATGAGCTTACATTTCACCGGCCGACAGACGGCGATTAGCCACCGAGCCCGATTACCGAACTGTGGACCGGTGCTCGGCCTGCTGGCCTGGAAGCCGTCCGGCAGACACCTGCCGCCGGTGGCGATATCGGTTATGATCGTCGCGTCTTGGGCGTGGACTCCGCTGGTGTGCTGCGGTTTGCGCTCTGCACCACTGCAGCCAAACTAAGCCCCTTGCACTCGAATACTGAGTAGGGTCCCCTGCGTGCCATCGGAAGCCTACACCGGACTTAGACGTCGCAAGCAAACACCCTGGAGTGTGACGTTTGGCGATGCTCTGGTTTCGCGTGTAATTGCCGTCGGAGGCATAGGCACGATCGCCGCCATCTTGCTCGTGGTGCTGGTGCTGCTCTCCACCGCGATGCCGCTGATGCGTCGCCCCTCCAACGAGGCCTGGGCCGAATTCACGGTTCCCAGCTACCAGCACTACGGCGTCGACGAGCACGGCTTGTTGATGTGGGGCATGAACGAAGGTGGTGACATTGAAGTCCGCAGCCTGGAAAACGGACAGGTGCTGGCCAGTTATCCGCGCCAGGGAGATGTCGCGGTAAGCTGCTCGCAATTGTCGATCGATCGGCAGACCTTGGCCATCGGCTTGGTGGATGGCTCGATGCAGACCACGCAGCTGGCCTTCCGCACGAATCTGCTCAGTCCAAACTCGCTACCGGAGGGCGTGGCGGTCACTGAGGCAGATCCAGTGCAGGTCGCCGAGGATGCGGTGTACCAATGGTTTGATGTTACCGGTGTGCGGCGAACCACGTTGGATCCGGTCAAGTGGACGCAGCCCATCCAATTGGCCGACTCCGCGCTGCACGCCGTCGACTACTTGCCCGATGACTCGGAGAACCGCCTCAGTACCAAGACTCGGTCGTCCGTGTTGGCACTTGCCGGCAATCAACTGATTTTCGCCGACATCCGGACGAGCCGAAATCGGATGACGCGCAAAGTGACCCAGAAAGTGACCTCGGATGCCACGGAGTTGCAACCGCGAAACGCGGATGGGGCGCCCTTGGGCATCATGTTGATCAATGGCGTCGACCATGCGATTGTTTCTTGGCCGAATGGTACGCTGGACCGCTTTTCCTTGGCCGATGGTCAGCCGCAGTACATGGAGTCTCAGAGTGGCGTCATTGGCGGCGGACGGATGACTTGTGTCGCGCCGCTACTGGCTCGACAGACGTTGTTGTGTGGCGTGGACGACGGCCGACTGCTGGGCTGGATGGTCACTCGTGCGCCCGAGGATGCACCGGAGGATGCCGCTGCCGATGGATTCGAATTGCGTTTGGCCCATGAAACTCAGGTTGGCCAGACCGCCTTAAAGTCCATTAGCAGCAGCGAGCAGTCTCATGTGGCCATAACTTGCGATGACACCAACTTCATCGCCTTGGTGTACGTGACGACCGATTCGCTGCTGCACCGCACGCCCGTGGATTTGGAGGGCGAGCTGACGTCAGTGGCCTTGGATCCGTCCGGCCAAGTGCTGGTGGCTGCGACGAGCCAGTCGATTGGTTTGTCGCAAGCGGACATTGGATACCCCGAAGCCTCCTGGAAGGGGTTTTTCGGGCGAGTTTGGTATGAAGGGCATGACCGGCCCAAGTACATCTGGCAGTCTTCCGCGGGCAGCGAAAAGTCGGAGATCAAGCTCAGCCTTATTCCACTGATTTTTGGAACTCTCAAGGCGACCGTGTACGCCATGTTGATCAGCGTGCCGCTCTCTGTTCTGGCAGCCATCTACACCAGCGAATTTTTGTCGGCGGCCGTCCGCACGCGGGTCAAGCCGGTGATCGAGCTGATGGCCAGCCTGCCCAGCGTGGTTCTGGGCTACGTGGCCGCATTGGTGGCCGCGCCGTTCTTGCAAGACAATCTCATGACGGTGCTGGTGGCGCTTATGGTAGGGCCTTTGATCTTTATCTTGGCCGGAAACCTCTGGAATCTATTGCCCGTGGATTGGCTCGTACGTTTTCAAAACTGGCGTCTGTTGGGAATGGTCGCCTGCTTGCCTGTGGCCGGTTGGTTGTCCGTTGTGATCGGACAGTTGATGGAAGCGATTTGGTTTGATGGACAAATCGTTCGTTGGATCAGCAGCGGCGACGGATCCGCCACCGGTGGTTGGGTGCTTTTATTTCTGCCAGTGCTGACGTTGGTGGCCGTGTTGGTCATGGTGGGCCCGATGGCAGAATGGACGCGTGCATCCGCCGTG
Source organism: Pirellulaceae bacterium (assembly GCA_028289675.1). Taxonomy (GTDB): domain Bacteria; phylum Planctomycetota; class Planctomycetia; order Pirellulales; family Pirellulaceae; genus Aureliella. The sequence goes on along the minus strand of JANQOL010000127.1, from coordinate 1,202 downwards.
AAGAGAACACCCCGCGGATTTGCCGTCATCGCTTTGGCTCGGTTGGCGATGTTGTCGGTGCTGGTGTTCCTGCTGGCCTGGGGCTTGGGGGGTGCATTCAACGGGCTGGGCTGGGATTTACGATCCGGGCTGTTCAACAGTTATCAAGACCGGAACGCATTGTTGGTCGGAGGCGCGCTAGGATTTTGCGTCATTCCAATTATCTACACCTTGTCCGATGATGCTCTCCAAGCGGTTCCTCAACAGCTGCGCAGTGCCTCGCTAGGTTGCGGCGCGACGCCTTGGCAGACGACTGTGCGTGTCGTTGTGCCGTCCGCAATGAGCGGCCTATTTAGCGCGGTCATGATCGGTTTGGGACGGGCGGTTGGTGAAACGATGGTCGTCTTGATGGCCGCTGGCAATACGCCAGTCATGGAGTGGAATCCTTTCAATGGATTTCGCACATTGAGCGCCACTCTGGCGACCGAGTTGCCGGAGGCGGCCAAGGGGAGTACGCACTTCCGGACGCTGTTTTTGGCGGCCCTGCTGTTGTTCTTCTTTACGCTCATTGCCAATACCATCGCGGAATATGTCCGCATGAGATTCCGCAAGAGGGCGAGTCAGCTATGAGCGCTCCCGCCTCGCCATCGTCGGCCCCGCCGGCACGGGTGACCACTCCGCGCCGGACACTGCAAAGCGGCTTTTCGTTGCTAGCGCGCGGCGAACCCAAGATCTGGTTCACCGGCGGCATGCTGGTGATCTGTCTGGCCATGATCGTGGCTTTGATGGGCTTAATTCTGGTCGCGGGATTGCCCTCGTTTTGGACGCAGCCCATTGATCTGTTAGCTCTGAACGACGGCACGATTGAAATTGGACAGCCGCAGAAATCGGAGCCATCGCAGTTGGAGGGTGCCGCACCGGGAGCACTACGACGCTACTTCCGAACCGGAAATTTTGACATTACGCAACGTCACTACCGTTGGCTGGAAGCTGACCAGCTGGGCGAGGCGGGCATTGGAAGACCCGAGTGGGCCGTGGTCGTCGAACGCTTGGAATGGGGGCGGCTGTACGGCATCCCGCTGGAGCTCATCCGCGATGTTCCACCGAACGACGAAGCTCGGGAGTCTTTGGTGGCCCAGCAAGAGGCGTCCGACTGGCTGAATTCGCTGACTTGGGAAGATGCCGATGTGCAGGCCCAAGTCCAATCCGTCCTGAGCGACTAC
>JANQOL010000122.1 GCA_028289675.1 Pirellulaceae bacterium | reverse complement strand
ATCGGGCTGATGAAATCGTCGAAACAGTGATCGCTGGGTCGCACTAACCCGGTCAGCAAGCCGTCCAGGTTGCAGTCCCCAAAGTAACTGTCGCATCCGCCATCGCAACTTGTGACGCAACCAACGTCGCAGCCACCTGGGCTCGCGCAGTCGCTACATAGGCTGTCACCAGATTTCGCGGGCTTTGCGATCGCGATGGCCGCAACAAGCGCTAGCCAGAAACATGTTCGCATCGCTGATTTTTTCATTTCTTTACCTCCATGCTTGGTCGCATTCGCGTCGCCCCGTCCTGTGAGCGATATCCAGGCGCGCCTACAGCCACTTCTCAACTATGGTTTCGGAAGCAGACGCCGCAAATTTTGATATCCGAGCTCGATCCCGACCGTCCGGCCCAACCGCTACGGTCGATGCCGAAAAGTGTGCGGATGAGCGCGCTTCGCGGACTAACGCTACGCTGTTGCCCGCCTTCGCACAGCAGGTTAGATGACGGAAGTGCTGTGAAGCGCCGTGATGAGACGGGATGAGTATCGCATTAGCCGCAGTGCGATAGCACGCGGTTCCCGCAAAACGACATGGGAACGTGTCGCTATCGCATAGCAACTGATTCGTCACGATCCATCTGAGAGTCGACCGATCATGGCCGGGCGACGGATACCAGCTGAGCTTGCCGCAACTCGGGCAGGGTGTCTTTGAGGATCTCAAGAATCTCGCGCCTCGTTTCTTTGCTCAGATGCTCGAACCCCTCCGTCTCCTCGCTCTTGAGGATGTCGATTAGTTTGGCCAGCACGATCGTCCGAACTTCGTCCGGAAGGCCCGCGAAAGCGTCGGAGTAGATCAGGTAGCTGCACGGATATTTGAACAACCTGTGTTCCAGATCGAAATCACGGAGGCTGCGGCCTTGAGAGTCACGTGGGCCACGATCCGCGAAGTCTTGCGCAAAGGAACTTGATCCTCGAACTCGGTCCTGCAATTGAAATTCGTCGCAAAACAGCAGGTGTTCTAGGACTCTATCGGCACTCTTCGCGATGCGGCGTCGCGCACTGTCGCTGACAAAACCTGCGGGCCGATCCAGGATCTCGTTCATCGTCAACGACTGGTGCAGGGCCGCGCGTGTCTCATAGTTGGCTGCGGCGATCGCGTTGTGCATCTGAGCCTGATGTTCCAGGACCATCAGCGCCACAATGTCGCTGTGAGGTGTCAAGTAGGTTCGGGTATCAAAGTTGTCGGTCAGATCCATGTCGTTCGCACCGGCTTCACGATCGATCTCCGCGTCCCGCCCCTTACACGTTTCATTGCCCATGTGGCGCATGCTGCCGTGCTGCCCGCTGACGTACCAACCTCCCCATCTGTCTTCGAACTTGCTCCGATGTGTGGTGTTGTACGTTCCGCTGCCAAACTTGGGACGTCCGCTAACGTCCGGGAACACACTTCTGACCAGGTAGCCTGGCACGTTTTGAGTTTTCGAGGACGCGTGGCAGGTCAAGCAGCTGCCTCGATCTCGAACAAACTTGGGAGTTCCAACTTCCTCCTGCTTCAGCGTGTAGAAAGTGGCTCCCTGTTTCGCATCTGTGGCGGCAATTTCGAGCACGTCGCCTTTCTGGCAATATCCAACATAGACATTGTCGTTGAAGTACAAAGACCTGGGTCGGCGCGGTGAAATGCGATGCAGCTGCAGACTGGTCTTGGAGAAGACCAGCGTTTGTGAACTCTCGGGAACGTCCAGTGCCGCTAGCACCGATTTCAGATATCCGAACTCGGGATCGTACTCCAACTGGTGTTCCCCAGCCGCAAGCTGGGCTTCGAGCTCAGCCACCGCATCGTTGACTTCGGCGTTCAAGTAATCGATGGGTGCCCTTTCGAATTCGACTTGGCCGTGCGTTGCCGATGCACTCCAGACCAGCGCTAAAGCGATTAGGCTCGAATTGCGAAACATCGCTATTCCTCTCCTTGTTCTGTTCGGTAGCGCTAAGGTTGCCAGTTCCTTGCCGAGCAACTGACCAGTTCAACACTGGGGCGCTTGACGCCATGAATCCAGTCAAACTGAGGTGCCCCAGTCCAGTGTTCGTGTTGCCGTAGAAGCGGCCTGCACTTACACTCGATTAATACACCTTAGCATATAGGATTATTATCTGCACCTACAGGTGTATATTTAACTTAGATTATCGAGATTTTCCATGCTTTCCAAGACGGCGGAATACGCTCTGCGAGCTGTAGCATGCATGGCTGCCAGTGGAGATCCGGTTTCGGCCAATTCCCTGGCTGAGCGAACCAAAGTGCCGCGACGATACTTGACGCGGGTGCTGCAGGACCTGTGTGCGACGGGCATCGCGCATTCGCGACCGGGGCCCGGCGGCGGCTACGAGCTGAAAAAGGCCACCAATCAGCTGACCATTCTGGACGTCGTCAACACGGTAGAGCCTATCGAGAGGATCAAAAAGTGTCCTTTGGGACTGAAGACTCACAAAAAGCTGTGCCCTTTGCATTCACAGCTGGACCAGGCCTACGCGGCCACTGAACGCGCCTTTAAGGGCGTCACGATTGCGGAGCTCGTTGCATCGGCCAGCCCTATTGTGCCGCTATGCGAGTGAATTTGCTGGGGCGCGAAGCGTGCTTAAATGCAGTTCTTGCGTGGAGTTAAGCGCCTACGCGACCTGAGGCGTCTTCCCTTCCCCATGGGTGCCCACCGAGCGTAGGCAGCCGTCGCACACATCGCCGGTCCCTCACGCCGTGACAATCTGAACCAACGGCGGAAGCGAGCAGGTTGTTTTCCATCCCTCCCCGCCGCTGGCATCGCGGGCCTGTTCGCAAACCAAGCTTCGAGCCACCGTCGGATGATTTGCTCGTGCTAATGGCCCCTCCGCCCGTCTTGCGAACCATCCGACCCGCGAATCAAGCGTCAGTTCTTGAGATCTCATATCGAGATCTCAAAGCCAGTGGCAGCTAACGGAAATCCGTCAGCGGTTCCAACTGACTGGGCGATGAAGTGCTGCCTGTACAGCGGCACGCAAAAATATCCTGCCGACCTTATTGAGATCCTGTCTCGACAAGTGCGGTCCAGCTGACATAATGTCTGGGAAGTTCCGCAGTTCTCGAGTGCTGGATGCGATGCGCTGATTCTTCACAGACCGGAGTTTGTCAGGTGAGTAGTTTTTTCGGAGGTCATGACGTCAGAAGCGCAAGGGCCCTCCGTCAGCCGTGTTGGACCGGTTCCATCAGCTGCCTTGTTGTCGCCGCGTTGATTTGCACTGGCTGCTCCCCAGCCAGCAATGAGATGACGCCGTCCAGCGGCAACGCGGCGACCGGCCGGCAATATTGGATAGCGACCACCGGCCAAGTCGCGGACGCCCTGAATCGCATTTCGGAGGGCACGAACCCCAAAATCAAACTGTTTTGCGGTCCGGGTATGGATCCTCACTCTTTCATGGCCAGCACCGGCGACGTCCAAGCGATGTCGGATGCATCCGCGATTTTCTACAACGGCTTCCATCTCGAAGCCAAATTGCACAACTTGCTTCACGACGAATACGCGGATAAAGCTCTTGCAATGGCAAGTGCTTTTCCGGAACAAGCTCGTTTGGACTGGGTCGAGGACGGACAAATCGACCCCGAGGCACCGTTTGACCCACATATCTGGAATCACCTTCCCGGATGGCAAAAATGCGTGGAGGCACTCATCGAGCATGTATGCAAGATTGATCCTGATCATGAATCGACGTATCGTGCCAACGGGAAGGCGTACCTAGAAGAGATCGACGCCGCGCACCAGTCGGCAATCAAAAAATTTGAAGCCATCCCAACTGAGAAACGCGTGCTGGTCAGCGCCCACGATGCGTTCAACTACTTTGCGAACGTGTATGGGTTTGAAACCATTGCAGTGCTGGGAATCGGCAATGATGCCGAGGCAGATGTGAAAACGATGCGCGAGGTTGCCGCAACGGTCAGTGAAAAACAAGTACCGGTCATTTTCCTGGAATCGATCACCAATCCCAAAGTCACTCAGGCGTTGCAAGAAGCTTGCGAAGCCCGCAACTGGCAAGTCAAAATAGCGGAGCAGCCGCTGTATTCGGACGATTTGGGTAGCCAACCGCCGCAAGACACGTTCTTGGGCGCATTCAATTCCAACGTCGATCTGATCGTCGAATCGTTGTCGCCTTAGAACTCAGCTTCCCCAAGTTGCCTATCGAGTCAGTTGGACCTTGTAAGTTTGTCGAACCAAGTCGCCATTCGAACCCAAAACTTAACCGTGTCCTACGGGGCCGCACCCGTGTTATGGAATGTCGACGTTGAAATTCCAAGTCACGGACTGACTGGAATTATTGGTCCCAACGGCGCTGGCAAGAGTACGTTGCTAAAGGCGGTCCTTGGCATCGTTGCGACGGCCGCTGGTGACATCGAGATTTCCGACGCGAGTGGCCGTCGATTGGTCGGAGATCAAGTCGGCTATGTGCCTCAGCGGAACTCGGTCGACTGGGATTTTCCGACGACCGTTTTGGATGTGGTCATGATGGGAACATATGGCCGCCTGCGGTGGTTTCAACGTCCCGGGAGGCGGGAACGTGAGGAAACCCTCCGAGCTCTCGAAACGGTCAAGCTACTGGACTTTGCGGATCGGCAAATCGGCGAGTTGTCCGGGGGACAACAGCAGCGTGTTTTTTTGGCTCGCGCGCTGGTGCAGAATGCCGCCGTCTATTTGCTGGACGAGCCATTCGCGGGTGTCGACGCGAAAACAGAAAAAAGTCTGCTGGAAATTCTCCGTGGATTGCGGGATGACGGGCAAACGGTGGTCATGGTGCATCATGATTTGGCCCGCGTTAAACAGTACTTCGACCACGTGGTGATGCTGAATGGTCGCCTGGTTGCTAGCGGCGCCACGCATGACACGTTCAAAGCCCAAACGGTCCAGCAGTGCTACGGGGTGCCGGGTGACTCGCTTGTGACCATTGAATAGTGCGGCCGGATCTGTTGGGCATGAGCATTGTCGAGCTACTTTCTGACCACACTGTGCGAACCGTCGTGCTGGGCAGCGCGCTGATCGGCGGAATCAGCGGTGCGCTCGGCACGTTCGCTTATCTGAGGCGGCAAAGTCTGATCGGGGACGTCGTTAGCCACTCCGCGTTGTTGGGGATTGTGCTGGCGTTCTGGGGTGTCTACCTGCTCACCGGCTCCGGTAACAAATCACTGCTTGTGCTCGTCCCTGGTGCCCTGTGCGCTGGATTCGCCGCGCTGTTGTTGACGAAGGTGGTTACCTCGTACACCAAGTTGAAAGAAGATGCCGGCTTGGGAGTCATGCTGGCCATCTTCTTTGGCACAGGGATGATGTTGCTGCGATTCATCCAACGCGGCAACCCGCCGATTCCCGGTCGAGCTGGTTTGGACGACTATCTGTTTGGCATGGCAGCCGCCATGACCCGCGACGACTTGTGGATGATTGGCATCCTCGGAAGCAGCGCCGTCGTGGCCATGCTGCTGTGCTGGCCGCGTCTAAAGTTGATGACCTTTGATCCCCAGTTCGCGCGTGGTCTGGGATTGAGCGTGGACAAACTGGATATTCTGCTGATGGCGCTGATGGTCGTGGGCATCGTGATCGGTCTGCAGATCGTCGGTGTCGTGCTCATGATCTCGTTGCTGGTCGCACCCGCCAGCGCGGCGCGGCAGTGGACCAACAGCCTGGGTACGATGGTCTTGCTAGCGGCGCTGATCGGTGCTGTTTCCGCGGCTACCGGCGGATTAGTGAGCGCCGTCGGCGACAATCTGCCCACGGGGCCCATTATCGTGCTGTGCGTAACCACTGTGTTTTTGGGTTCGCTGGTGTTCGCGCCCAACCGCGGACTGCTGCATCGTTATTTCGCGCGGAGGCGGA
>JANQOL010000103.1 GCA_028289675.1 Pirellulaceae bacterium | reverse complement strand
CAGGATGCCAATTTCCTTGGTGCGCTCCAGGACACTGGTCAACATCGTGTTCAACGTGCCGATGCTGCCGATGACCAGTGCGATGACGGACGTCATCCACGCCATGGCTCCGGCCAATTGGAGCCGCGTATCGGTCTCGACGAACTCGGCGGTCGCCAGCGGAAGCAGCTTGGCATCTAGCGCCTGTATGGATTGGATTGCCTTTTGGGCCTGATCACCGGACACCGAACCATCCAACACGACGTTGATGTACGTTGCCTGGCCGGCCCGATCGGTCAAAGTTTGAAGCTGTTGGATGGGCAGAATCATGGCTCCGTTTTCCCAAGTGCTCGGGCTTCGAAAAATGGCTTCGACCACATAGTCCTCGTCAAACAACTGAACTCGCTCCCCGACCGCCACTCCTAAACGCTCGGCCAAATGCACTCCTAGCCACAGGTGTTTTTTTGACTTCGCACTGGCCAACAGTGTGTCATTTTGATTCGCAGCGTCGTCGAAATGAGATACTAGGTCATAGTCGTCGAGCAGCCATGAGCCGACGGCCACGCCCATGGTCGGAATCCCGTAGACCCCTTCCTCCTCCAAAGACATCGTCTCCAACAGCACTGCTGCCGCTCGATCGACGTCCGCCAGCTGGCTGATCTGAGCTGCGAATGCCTGATCAACTGAGCTACTGAGTCTATCGGCTGAGCCCTGCCGTGAGACGACAATATCTACCGAGTGGGCGGCATAGATGTCCGCAAATGAACTGACGAATCCCCGAGAAATCCCCAAGAGTGCCACGACAGCGGCGATGGCGGTCGACAACGCCAGCAGCGTCAGCGCTGACCGGAGCGGTCGGCGGATCAAGTTCTTCAGCACTAGCGATCGAAAGGGCATGCGCTCTCTGCCTTGGTTTTGCCACATACGTCGGAGCAATAGCCGGTGGGTCTGTTGCCGCTCGCCGGTTGGTTCCACTGCAGATTCGCTCGGAGCCATCCCAATTTAGGTAATTAGCGGTGATCGGGAGGTTGAGTGCAACCCTGACGCACAAACAATCTAGGTGAGATTTCCTTGTCTTGCCTGTCCGATGAAAGGCACGTGTCCCATCAATCGCACCGGCAGGTTGCCTGATGTCGATCCATTCGCGTCTTACGGCATTCCGAATTATTCGGCAATTTATGGCTAGGCCCATGAACCGCACTCTCTTGCTGCTGACAATATCAGCGTTCCTGCTGACCGGTTGCCGGTCGCGCCCGCTGCAAACCGTCATGCGCGGCTCGATGGTCATGGATGGCGACATGCGTGTGGCCGGGGATATGAACATGGCGGGCGAAGTCACCACGATCATGCGCACCGACAACCGGGCTTCTCGGTTGAATAGTTTGCCGGTCTACGCGTCACCCAATCAGCCCAGCTGCGGCAAGATCGCGGTGTTGGACGTCGACGGATTGTTGGTCAATCAGAATCTGAGTGGTCTAGGTTCAATGGGTGAGAACCCGGTGGCCCTATTTCGTGAGAAACTGGATGCCATCGCGGTAGACGACTCCGTGGCCGCCATCATCTTGCGGATCAACAGCCCCGGGGGCGGCGTCACTGCCGCCGACATGATGACCCGCGACCTAATGCAGCTGAAAGCGCAGCGCGGATTGCCAGTCGTAGCCTGCCTAATGGATGTCGGCGCCGGAGGCGGCTATTACTTGGCGACCGCCGCGGACCATATCGTGGCCCATCCAACGTCTATCGTGGGCGGCATCGGCGTGATCATGAACGTCTATCTTCTCGAGGACTCGCTGGGCAGCGTGGGCGTCTACTCGATTCCCATCAAAGCGGGCGACAAGATTGACTTGGCCACACCGTTGCGGATGATGGAAGCCAACGAGCGCGAGATGTTGCAGCAGGTCGCCGACCGATTCCACGAGCGGTTCATTGGCCGCGTTGAGCAATCACGACCGGCGGCTCAATCTGAAATGTTCGATGGCCGAGTCATGACCGGTGAACAAGCTTTCGAAGCGGAGCTGCTGGACCAAGTAGGTTATTTGGATGATGCAGTGGTCGCTGCGCGGGAGCTAGCCGGTTTGCCCGCACACGCACCGCTGATCATGCTCCGCCGTGACAACGACCGAGCGCACACTTTGCTAGACGTGACGCCCAACACACCGACCATGTCCTCATTGCTGCCGGTCAGCGTACCTGGCCTCGAACGCAGCAAACTGCCCACGTTTATGTACCTCTGGCAGCCAGAGCCCAGCTTTGTCACAACAGCCGGCGGCTAGAGCATTTTCACTTTTGATGTGGTCTGTTTTCAACGGAATGGGTGACCATTCCGTTGATGACCCAGGCCCGATGTCCGTGCGACTCGCACTAGCCCGCGTTTTGTCGAAAGGCTGCTTTGACGTCCGCGTTCAGCAAGACGACCAGCGACCAAATGCCGATCGGAACACCGGACAAACAGCAGGACACACAAGGGATAATCACCACGATGGAAGATGCCATCGCCAGGCCGTAAGACCGCAGGTTCTTCATCCGCAGCGCGCCGACGATGACCATCACTGCTAGCCCAAGATTGAGCAGATTCATGACGAGACCGCCCGCGCCCTGCTGAAATTCCTGCATG
>JANQOL010000096.1 GCA_028289675.1 Pirellulaceae bacterium | reverse complement strand
AGAGACGTTTGGCCGTGCTATTGGTCATTGGCAGAGCCTTGGCCACGGGCAACGATAATGCATGAGCGTCCGCCTCCAGATCTGAACAAACCGACATCCAGTATTGGCCGCAGGATTGGGTTGGCACATTTCCTCCGTTGCGGCCAGTGGCCGTAGCCTCCTCATCGCCGGCCAGCGTGACCAGACTGTCGGCATCGACACCGCAAACATCAGGCTTCCAGCCCATCAGCCAGGACGCTCGCTGAGTCGGTGCCAGGGATTGCAGCGTTGGCAACGCATCCTGGACAATTTCCGCCCATCGCTGACTTTGCGCAACGGCAGTGTGTGCATCGACTCCGGATTGATCGATTTCCCAGTTGGACAATTGCGTTTCCAGCAGTGTCTTGGTTTGCAAGCTGCGTCCACCGACGATCACCTGGGGCAAAATCACCTGCGACTGGACACCGTCCAATCGCCATCCAACCAACAGTCGCACACAGACAGGCAACGTATTGGGTTGCAACAGAATGCGCAGACCGTGCGATCCGACGGAACTGGTGTGGGCTACCTGCCCACTAACCAAACACCCGGCCACCGACATCTGCTTGGGTAGTTCCAACCTCAATTCTGATTGGCCTCGGGGATCCAGCCACAAATCCAACATCCCTTGGACTTCGGACATGGAAGCCGCTTGCAAGGTGACTTTACTGGCCAACAGTTCTGCCGGCCGCTGCTCAGAATCCATGCTGGTCCACACAGGTTGCAACCGATTCTTGCCAAACGAATAGTAACGATACTCTTGCTCTACCGTCGACAAAAAGGGATCTCGCCATTCGCCCGGCAGGGCTGTGCCAACACGTCGCCAATTCACTTGACCGCCTTCGATTCGCGTCGGTAGCGCCAACACGAGTCGCTCGATACTTCCTGTGAGTAGTTGAACTCGCGGGATAGAGAATGTCTGATTGGGTCTATTGATCGCTAATGGGAACTGGAATTCCACTTGCGTTCGACCATTCTCGGGTGGCGGCGGCATCACGCAGAATGTGGTGCGTTCGGGATCGCCCATAGGAATAAAGCGTCGAGGCAGTTGGCCGGTATCAATGGATTCGCGAAGACTCGAAGGCACGTCGAAGAACACGAAATCCAGCGGCCGATCATCAGCAACCCAAGCTGCTTTCAAGGTAGCCAGCTGCCGGCTTGGATCGACGTAGACCACTGCGTTCGCACTTTGGATCGAGCCGCGGCGTGTCAGTACAAAATGCAGGGGCAACTGATTTTCACCGCGAAAGCGATTGCCCAAGTCAACTTGGCCAACCATGGATTCTAACTTGGCCAGCAACTCGGTAGGCCGCGCGCTGACCGGCTCCAACTCCACTCCACTGGCCTGTTGATCGACCAGTTCGCAGTGCAAACCAGCGCCTCGCAAAACGCGATAGACCGACGCGACCGCTGATGCATCCTGCAGTCCGACTCTAGGTAGAGGTATCTTTCTACCCAGCCGGAGCGGATGAGAGATGACCAGATCCAACGAGCGATTGTTAGCCAAGTTGGGCAAGGCGATTAGCAGCTGATCTCCACCGCTTTCGCGCACCAGCTGAAAATCCACCGGCGCACCATCGACCAGCAGTGACTCGACTCGCGAATTCAATGGTACTTGCAATCTCAACCAAGCTGGACCGGGAGTCTGAGCCCGCCATTCCGCTCGGTAGTCCAACCTTGCTTCGGCAGCTAACAAATGCACTTGCGTGATTTCGCTGACTGCCAGTGGCTCTGACGCAGGTTGTCGTTGAATGGACGTGGAGTAGCTGGCTCGCGGCACCCGATAGCTGGTTGCGCTTTCGCTAAAACTGAACCCTCCCCAGCGTTCGCCGGGAAAATTTGCCAATTGCGGCCAGACGCCCAGGCCTTCCGGAGCCCATTGAGGCCGTCCGCTGCTAGACCAAGTCAACGATCGGCTGTCGCTCTGCCCCGCTTCCTGCAGCATCAAGAAAGGCAGCGCCACGGCCGGAGACGACACACCGGACTTGGGCGCCAGCATCATGCGGATGGTCGCCGTTTGCCCGGCCGCCAGCAAAGAGTCTCCAACAAAACGCACACTGTAGACGCGCCGGTTATTGAGCGTCATAGCCTCCGAGGCAACCAGTTCGACATCCGCCCACCGCGTGCCAACCGGTTCCCAGTCGTCGTCCACCACCACGTGAAACACTTCCTGCAAATTGCCGATGTTGCTCAACTGCAGCACGCCCACAGCAGCGAGACGCTCTTCGGCAGCATGAACCCACAGGCTGGATTCAGCACTAACGGTTTGCAAAACCGATGACGCGTTGTTGGACGAGTACCAGCGGCAATCGAGGTGATCGACGGGTCCCAGGTCGGCAACAACTTCGTTGTTGGAACGTTGTTGCCCACCCAATGCCTGAACTTCAACACGTGTCATGGCGCCGGACACGACCCGCAGCGTCGCGGAAGGAACAATCGGGATGGCAACCCGCAGATGCGCCCGCTGCTGGTCATCCAAGTTGACGGTTGGCCTGAAGAAGAGCTTTAGCAGGTAAGTTCCCGGGATGCGTGCTCTGAACACAATGGAGTCATCATCTTGCTGGACCGAATTGTCCAAGAAGTCCGTTTGCCCATTGATTTCCGCTCGTTCTAATTGCAGCTCGTCGCGCATCACCGGCAGCCGAAACTCACTGTCCTGCTGGCGAACGACGACTCGATACTCTGCGGACAACTCGCGTACATAGTTGGAGCTCAGCGAATTGGTGGGAGCGGTTCGCAACGTGTAGTCAGCTGACAGAATCCTGGCTTGCTTCAGGCTGCGCGTCGGGTCGCCAGGACTGTTGAGTAAATCCCTGAGGCGCGACGGCACATAGGCGTATGCTCCGCTGACAACTCCCTCCGCCGTGTCAAAGGGAATCAAAATGCCAAAGATCTCTTTCGTGTCGCCTTGAGACTCGTCGTTCACTTGAGCGCCTGCGTCGTATTGTCCGGCGGCAACCGCCGGGAAACACAGACACCCTAGGAACCACAGACCAGCGGTAGTCACGGCTGGTGATTGCGTTACACGTGAACCGTTTCGACGAGCAACACGCTGCTGACGCTGTCCATGTAGCACACGCACCAATTTCAGCAATGCGGCCAAGACAGCCGCCAACATGGAGACTTGAAACCCGCCGGTCCAGGCGGTCGGCACAAGCACAATGGCCACCGCGTGGACGGCCAGAAGACACCACGCGCGCCGGACAGACACTCCGATCCACCACCAGTACATACCGGACAACAATAGTATGGATCCCAGCACCAACGCCGAGACCGCAGCTCGGTCCGCCACCCATACGGACAGCGACTCCTGTGGTTCTCGATCGTGTTGACCGCCCCACAGTTCCAATTTCGTCCAGCCTTGTCTGCCCGCGATGAGCGATTGGCTAGCGGCGAGTGGTGAAGCCCAGTACCACCATCGGCTTGGAAAAAGACGTTCCAATAGACGGCTCGAATCCGGCCGCGACGGGATCTGGGACAACGCGATTTTTCCCGGCGGAATGTGCAGCGTCTGACGCGTCTGAAACACGGGCAGACTCAACTCCGGACGCGAAAGCGGCTCTCGGCTGAGCCAGCTGGAAAGCGACGATTGGCTGACCGCCAGGACTCTGACGACACTCGTCCCGCCGCTCACATCGAAGGAAACGGAAGCTCCCGCACTAGCAGCTTCCGACGTTCCTGCATCGCTTCGCACGGACTGGCCATCAATCGTCAGCCGTTCCAAGCGCCAAGTTTCCGGAATCTGCATCGTCAACCGCGTTGTTTCTTCGGTTTCGATACGCCAAGTTACATCATGGGTACGCGCGGATTGACCGTCTATCCAATGTTCAATGTTCTCGTCCCATACCCAGCCACCTGGCGCTGGACGAGTTTCTGGCCAACTCAACGCCAAGTGATGACTGGATTTGCCGTCCAGGTTGGCGACCAACAGCTCATGCTCCAATTGCCGAGCATCTGGTAATGTGGAGAGCTGTTCGTAGCCTTCTACCAAGCTGCTTGGTAGAAGCTCCAGATTCATCGTCGCGACGGTATCCGCCAAGAAACGTGGCAACACCAACATCGACTTGGCAGCCAAGGATTCGGGCATGCCCATGATCGCTACAGGAACAACCTCAGACTCAATGGCCTGCCGGCGGCGGCAGCGCAATGCAAATGGGCTCGTGTGAGATCGTTGCAACTGCAACTGAATCAATTCATACCCATTCTGAGACGCCTGTAACCCGCTATCGATTACCTCCAGTTCGGTGGAATCTTGGTCATCCGTGATGGTCCACTGCAAATCGCGCCACGCTACGTTCTCGCCAACTTGCAGCGTGACCGAGTCGACCGCGCCAGAAACCGGATTGACTTGCAGAATGTGTTCGACCTCAACCATATCGCTGCCGTTGCTGCCGAGCTCCGGTGAGGCCGCTGTCGGGCGAACGACACTCAAGAGTTCACTGGTGTACGTACCCTTGGCCGCCGAGAGCGTAACGGGCGGTACCAGATTCCGAACACCGTGGAACACCCACCGCTCGGTACCGATGGGCAAAAGCTGCTGTTGCCATTCCGGCAAGTCGACCGGCTGCAATTGAAACCGCAACACGTTGGCGCCGAGCTGGACGTTAAATCGTCCAGACGATTCGACCACATAATTGTCGACTTGGTCCGCCCCAGGAACGGTCAGTAGTCGCCTGGTGAACAGCCGTATCGAGTCAGCGCTCGTGTCCAAAGGTTGGTGTGCGACGATCTCCAATTCGGCGCTCACCGATTGCCGCTTTTGATCCCAGGTGAGGATGACCTCTGTAATTGGCCTCTGTTCAGTGCCACGTTCGTAGAACTCGGCCCGCAAGTCATTGTTTGACTGGTCAATCAGCCGGACACTGTCCACAAACCATCCGTCGCCTACCTGCAATCGCAGTTCGTTGCTTTCCATCCGGCTCGCATCCAATCGAATCCGACAGTTCGCGCTCAGCCAGTCAGTTTGCACGGCAAAGCGCGTCATGCTCCGCGCCGTCCATTTGCGAATCTGCCGGGCGAAGCTGGCTTCGATAGCTGGCGCCGTGCCGATCCACGCGGCTGTCCAGGCATTTGACGCTTCGTCGGCGGTGGGACCGGAATCCAGGATAAGCGGCGGTTGGACGTGTGCGGCCGAGCTGCTAACGTCAGTGACCACCACCGAACTTTGCGAACGTACTCGCGTTTCCCCGCGCAGCGCATACGACTCAGCCAGCGCCACAGCTGGCAAAGTCCTGTCGATAGCTGCCGGACAGGATGCCTCAACCGTCACCAGCGGTGGTGTGTCGGCGTCCAAGTCTGCATCGAGCTCCACCAGGTTTGAGTCACTGCCAAGGCTGGATTGAATCTTCCATGGTTCGGCGCGACCATTAACCAACACCGACACCACTCGCAGAGGTCGCTCCAGTTGAAATCGCAGCGTCTCCGTCGATGGCCGCGCCAATTGAAAGTCAGCTCGAACGTCCACCGAAGTATCGCCCACCCGATAGTCGACGGTGGCCTGAGAAACAACATGTTTGAACCAGTTTTGACCGACTTGATCGGCCGATTGCGTCCGCAGACTGAATTGCGACTTGCCAGACAAGTAGATCAACCACCACTGCCGGCCGACGTTGCCACCGAACGAAAACACTTCTCCTGTAGGCCAATCGGCGGGCAGATAATCGACCGGACTGGAGATTTTCTCAACCACCACGTCGCTGGAACTAACTTCGGTCAATACGGTCGTCGCCAACAGCATGCGGGCGGACGTTGCTGAAGGAACTCGGAATTGAAACGCGCCCAAGTCTGGCGAAGTTGGCACAATCGAGAAACCGAACCAGCGTTCGGCCATGCCACCGGACAATTCCAATTCGATGTCGCCATCAACCTTGATCAATTGGTGGTCCAGTAGCTGTTCACGCGGCTGGCCGCTTCTGGCGCGTCGCATCGCCATAGAAACGGAGCCAAGATTCAGGGGTTGCCCGATGGTTCGTCCTTCAAGCAACCACCTGGATTGTTCTGAGACGATAACACCCTGATCCAACCGAGCCACATAAACGGCCTCCGTCAGATTGGGCGTTTCCAACCAACTGGCTTGCCGCTGTTGTCTGGCCACCGCCAACTGTCTCTGAAGATCTTCGATCTCTACGAAATCATAGTTACCACGCACTAGATCGCGTGTCTGATCCTCGGGAACAAAGATCCGCATGACCTCCCAGTCTCGCGGCCCCTGACGACCGGACTGAGCCACCGCGGAGGTGGGAAAGCTGCCGATAAGCACTACTATCACGATCCACCAGGCGAATCGCTGCAAGCGCATGGGGCGCACGAGTCTCACGGTTTCTCTCCGCCCGCTGCCACGGAAGAGCCGGCTGGCACCGCAGTCGGAGCTTCAGACACTCTGACTGATCGATGCACCGAAAAATTATCGCTGCCATCGGCATAAGTCGACGGTCGGCTCGTAAAGACACTCCTGCGCCGGACGCGTGACTCAATGGCCACTTGGGTTGTCAAAACTAAAGCGACCAAACCGAGTGCGGCCAGCGAAGTTTGCCCTAACAAGACACCTACATCCGGATACACCATGGCCGACGTCGAAATCAACAGCGCCAGCCCAGCTGCATACTCGGGCCGCCTTAGAAAGGGCAGGTTGATCAACAATGCGGTCAGCAAAATCGCAAAGGTACCGATGGGGAACCAAAAGATGAACCGCGAGACCACCAACACTTGAAAGGGAGACGCGGGGAAACGTCCACTCATCAGGTATTGATTCGCCGAGGCGGGCAATTGCTCTACTTCAGTCGCGTCAAACCAAGAAATCAAATCACGTTCTTCCCGGACGCTTTGCCGGTACCAGAACAGGCCACCCCATCTCCACTGCCATTCCGAAGTCAGAGGCGAGGGCGGCCGCACCAGGTGCGATGTCTTGGGTGTCGCCAGTTGCCAGTAGAACCGCCCCCGATGCTCGGCAGCCAGAATCTGGGGCGCCGCCACCTTCAACGAGGTCCAGCTGGAGAGACTGGTCCGCACCGAATAGATGACCTCCAGCGTAAATTCTTTTCCGGCAAAATCTTCAGGGACCTGAATAAGCCATTGATCGGTGGACGCATCGTAGACCACGTTGGGCTGGCGAACCAATGCGCCGCCCAGCAGCACCTGCGGGGAAGGATTCCGTGCGTACGCTTGTTCGGGCAAGCGAATGGCGATTTGCCGCGAGTCACTGCGCACTCGCGCGACAAAACGATCACGCCGCTGCCGTCCATCAATGGCTGTTTGCAACCAACAATTCTCGATGCGCACCAGCGCGTCGACAGTGGCCTCCGACAGTGGCTGGATATTCAAACGCAATTGGCTCGTCTCTGACGACAATTGCCGCGGCTTGACCACTTGGCTCCATTCCTCGGACTCGTCGCGACCAGGCAGAAAGATCGCTACTTGGTATTCGCTAGCAACATCCAAGTTAGGCCTCGACTGGCGCGCCGAGAGCGGGAACAAGGGTCGAGCCAAAGGCACATCAACTTGAACTGGCCCCAGTTCCGGTTGTTCACTATCCGCATCGGCCGGATCAAAGGCTGAAGTCTGCCAACTCAGGTAACTGCGAACAGACAACTGGGAATTGCCCAGCACGTCCGGGGCGCCCAACAGTTGATACAAATTCCAAGTGGCCTCCGATTCGTCCGCTGCGTCCGTTTCAGCAGCCGGAGGATTCGCGTTGGACAACATGACCGCTAATTGAGACTCACTGACAGTGGAAGTCAACTGAGAATAGGTCAAGATGCCATTTACGTAGAACTGCGGCTCCAATTCGCAGGCATCCGTCCGGACCGCGACTGTCTGCTGCGACCAAGGAACGTTGGCGACTTGCAAATCAAAATCTTGGAAGATAGCCACCTGGCCGTCCAAGACCTCTAGCTGTACGTCTCCTTGCACCGTCATCGCCTGCGGCAGCAACTCCGCGCGGCCCGCCCAAGTTGGCGTGGCACCGCGGCTTTGAAAGCGGTAAGCCAATGGCTTACGCACGGTTTGGCGATCGACATATTTCTGGCTCTCTGCCGAAAATGAGTCCGATAACAGCCCCGTGCTGGCGACTTCATCCCGCTGGAGCAAAATGTTGTCATCACCGATTACGATCAACGCTCCGGATTCGTGGTCCATAACCGGTTGTCCGGTAGCGCTACCGCGGATAATCTCCGGCAGGCGAAATTCCAATTCGTTGTTTTCGTCGGGAGTCCAGCTGCGTTCTGCGACTAAGCGCCAAACTTGGTCCAACCTTCGACCGGTGGAAAAACTGCTCGGATCGGGATCCGAACCGGAAATGAAATAATTGCCATCCTCTCCTAACCGGACCGCTAGTACGTCGCCTTCTGATGAAAAAGGATCGTCTGGCGTACTCAGCACCTTGGCGGTGTTGTCTTGCAGAATCCAATTGCCGAAGTTGAGCCCGACTTCGATGCGGTGTTGGTTGACGTTGAAGGAGCAATCCAGCCAAGCCGTCATCACCAGTTTGTTTTCGTCAACGGCGATTTGATAGGTTGGACGCACTGTCGGCAAGCTTTTTTCACGGCGAAAAGTGACGGACAAGTCCACCGGTTGTTGGCTAAAGCCGAATTGCAGTTGCTGACTTCCAAAACCGTCGGCCACGCGTCCCTGCTGAATCAACTGAGTACCGTTTCCTTCCTGGAAGACCACGGAGTAGAGTCCGGAATAGACGCAGTTGACCGTGCCGCGATGCACACTAACGTCACCCACCGTCAGCGCTGGAATATTCGTTTTAACAACGTAAGATTCGTTTTCGTCATCGCCGGGCACCCACTCCCATTCCAACAGCATATCAATGGTCTGAGTTTCGGCCGGATCGAAGTTCTCCACCAACAACTCGATCGGAGCCGCGGTTGACGCCTGCGAATCTTCGCCAGGATTGTCTAGCGACCTCTCCGAAATGCTGTAACGACCAAAGTCCGGCTGTGGTGGTGTCCTCCAGCGCGCTCCCGCCGGTAACTGCACGCGGAAACGATCCGACGCATCGTTTCCGTACCAGCGGACCGTCAAGTTGGTGGTGGCCTTCCAAGCTTGGCGCGGGTCACCGACCTCCAAGGTGGTACGGCTCTGCGCTTCTACCGAGGCAACAGGCGTGTTGGCATCCCGGCTGCGCCAAGTCAACGTGAACTCGCCGCCACGGCTGTTAACTTTCAGCCGCACTCCCTCGGACGTCACTTCCCGCTCAACAATATCCTCGCTGCGCACTCGCTCGTCCGCCGCATTGGGCGGCAACATGACTTCAATCAAACAGGGATGGACCGGCAGCGAAATGCGCAGATTGTTGCGGTCAGATTCTTGGGTGATTCGGCTCTTGCCGGCCAGCGTAATTATATGTTCAAGGGGCGTCTCGCCGGATTCCGACGGCTCCGTGGACAGAATGGTCCACCGGTACCCCGTCGCGTCGGAAAAAAACTGGCTGTTCGTGCGTTGGCTTTCGATCTGCGGCGGTTCGATTCCCAATTGGCAGGTACCAAACTTGAGTGGCACTTCAGCTTTGCGGGCTCCCGGGCCAAGCTTGACTGCAAACCTGCCAGACAAGTCGGCAACCTGATCATCGGCCACGACGGATACGCGAATCTGCTGGTACTGGAAGGGCACACCGGCCACTCCGGAAGCTTGCTCTCGAAACTGCTTCAATTCTTGGACAGACACGTTGGGTACCAGCACCGGCTCGCCGTCTTCGTCCAACATGTACAGCATGGCGTCCACCGGCAGGGTCAGCTCGCCCAACACGTCTGGAAAGTTGGTCGTGCCCGAGTTACCCGTTTCGCGCTCATCTGGCTGAGCCAGGACTGTCGTCGCGCAGCCGCAGAACAGCAAGCTCAATAGCCAGCCACAAGTACGATTCGCAAGCGCAATGCGAAACGTAAAAAATTGGAGACCGGTTGCTTCAACCATCCCAGTTGGCTTTGTAGAGAAGAGAATCCAAGCGACTTGTCAGCGCATTCTCTATGTTACGCAGACCGCACAGCCTTTTGAACTACTTAGCCGAGCGACTTGCCTGTTCTCGCCAAAAAGCCAAAGGCGCGCATTGAGATTTATTGGAAAAATCGGAACAATCGCGCGAACCCATTCCAGCAAGTGCAGAACAAACGGCAGTACTGCCCAAGAAGTCGGACTAGTCGTCGGCCCGTCGAAAACGGAGATGAAGGTCCCCGCCTACGGAATGATGAAAGATTAGTTGCCATGTCTGCGCCGAATCCACGGTGGCCAAACCTAAACCGCCGACCGGAGAGGGCGCCGATTCACCACCAATAATTTTCGGTGCCAAGAAGACATCACACTGGTCTAAATGGCCGGCATCCGCGAGCGAACCCAGCAATTTTCCGCCACCTTCCACCATCAAGTTGGTGACCTGATGTTCCGCCACCAAGTGCCGAAGCAACTCATCTAGTCGTTGAGACGGTTCGGTGTGCTTCGACTCAAGCACGGTAGCTCCGCGTGCTTCGAGCTCTTTCCGTCTCGACAGTGGGGCTTGCGGACCACAGGCCAATAGCAGCGGATAGTCGCGGCACGTGCGCACCAATTGACTCTCGAAGGGTATCCGCAACTGGGAATCGACCACCACTCGTAGCGCTGTGCGTTGCGGCCCTTCGGGTGAATCGTCCGCCAGTCGAGCCGTCAACAACGGATCATCGGCCAAAGCGGTGTTCGCACCGACCAGGATTGCATCCATACGCCGACGCATGCGATGCACCAGCTCTCGACTTAGCCGGGATGAAATCCACTGGCTGTGTCCAGTTCGAGTCGCAATTTTGCCGTCCAAGCTCATCGCCCACTTGCCGATCACCCAAGGCAGCCCCGTACTCACCCGCTTAAAATACGGACCGTTCAATCGACGGGCGGCACGTTGCTCCAAACCGACTTCGACTTGAATCCCGGCTTCGCGCAGCTGTGCGATGCCGCGCCCCGAGACCTTTTCAAATGGGTCCAGAGTAGCCACCAACACGCGGCCGACACCAGCCTTCACAAGTGCGTCGGTGCACGGTGGTGTTCTTCCAGTGTGACAGCAGGGCTCCAATGTGACCAGCGCTGTGCAACCAGCGACGCGATCTTGGTGTCCGCTGTTTTGGGCATCACGCAGCGCCTCGACCTCCGCATGGGGTCCGCCAAGTTTTCGATGAAATCCGCGACCGAAGACCTCCCCGCCGGAGTCACACAGGACGCAGCCGACCATGGGATTGGGCTCGACATGCCCCTCACCTTGGGCGGCCAGCTGCAGCGCCAATTGCATCAGGCGTGCCATTTCTGCGTCATCTGAGTGCGTCATAGATACTCGTGCGTCGATGAACACACGGTTGCGCCGGATGAACACTTGACGGCGGCACTGGGTTTATCCTTCACAGCAGAGATAGATTCACCCGCGTTGGTCAGGAACCTGGCAACCAGAGTTTGCTATCGCCTCCATCTTCCGAACTGGACGGGGCTTGTCCGGGCAGAACCAAACCCGAACCCGCATCGGGGGCTGCCGGTCGAGCTGCATTTTGCATCATTTTCGAAGCCAATTGATCGCCTCCAACACCTGGAGCGCCAGCCGGCATCTGTCCACCCTGTGCCTGCATCGCATACTGAATAAAGCTCATCAGGTAGGGGTCACTTGGATATTTCTGGGCAGCTTCCATCAATGTCTGCTGCGCTTCTTCGGGGCGTCCAGCTGCGTGCAGCAAGCTCATCTTTTGAATGACGACTTTTCCGACCGGAGCGTTGGCGGCCACCAAAACGGTCTCCAGCTCCGTGCACAATTCGATACGCTGATCAATTCCTTCTTCGACCGACAGCAATCCGGACAGTGCGGCTACCTGCAATTGCGTGCTGTCGTTCAAACCGTCGCGAGATCGTACGCTGAGAGCCGCGCGGTGAAACACACGCGTGGCTCCCATGCCCATCGCTCGCACCATCAGCCCCTTGATTTGCTGATCGTTGAGCGACTCGGCGGGAACGCGATCCATATCCAGCACCGTACGCAACTGCAGAGCGTCCGACTCGGGATCAACAGTAATCTGGGGCCGTTCAAATCCCAGCTTCTCGTACACTTGATTTATCGCCGAATCATCGGCCAAAATCGACTGTTCGCCCTCCAAGTGATACAACAACCCGAGCAGCGAACCTCGCAAACGCTCTTCGCCGGAGGCTTCCAAGGGGGACTTGCCATCCAACGCGTTCATGGGCAGTTGCAGCAGATCGTCGACCAGGAACTGGCTACGCTCTTGCAAATCGACCACGCCGTTCGCCTGCCCCACGACAACTCGGGGGCGTCGTAAGAATTCGGCATAACCGGCGCTCAATGGAAACTCGATCTCGGGCATATCCTGGCCCAAGTCCAGTGCGGTCAATACTTGCTCAATCCGCGCCTGGTTCGCGGGAAACCGGTTTGCCAAAAACAGCACGCGACCGGGTTTATCCGTCTGCTTGCCGTAAACAACCACCGTACCGACGCTGCTGGCGATGTCACGTTCTGCCGGCGCTTCCGATGTCCGAAATGGCTTGTCAAAGATAGTAAAGAGGCGCTTCGCCGGAACTTCGTCTTGTACCACGGCAGCGTAGAAGCCGCGTATTTGGTCGGACCCTTCTCCCTCCACGGACTCGGTAAAGTCGAACTGTTGCATGGTCTGAATGACTAGCTCATCCGACTCGACCTCGCAGTATTTGAAGACCATCTCCGCATCCAGCCGTGGACGGTCAGGTTCCAACTCCATGGACACGGCTTGGAAGTATGCCCGGTCGTCGGCCGACAATTCTAGGTGCTCACTGAGCTTCGTTGCGCTGGCAAACGCGCCGGCTTGGTCCAGTTGGGCGCATTGAGCGCGTAGTAAGTGGGACAGTGGGCCAGGCTGATCGGGGAAGTCACGCAGTATGGCACGCAGCTTGGTTTCCGCTTGGGCGAATCGGAAGGTCTTCGCCAGCGAAATCACTTCTGCCAGCCGCTCGTTCCACTGCGTACCCGGAGGATCTTCAATGATGCGCGCAGGCGCTTTCGCGAGCAGGTTGATGGTCGGATCCAGCAGGGCCGAGTCATCGGCTGGCCCCTCTTGGCTGTTTTGCGACAGGGCAGAGAGCACGTCGCTCCAATACCCAATCAGCGAGGTCATGTTCGCCGCGACCAGCGAACGGACCAAAATACGAATCGCCGTCAACGTTAGTGCTGGTAACGATTCTCGAGCTTCGCTCATACCGTCCAACAAGTAGCGAGCGGCGTTTTGGACGGGCTCTTCGTCCATCGTCGACGCGATGCTCTTCATCACCAGAGCAAGCGGATTGTCGGGCTTCAACTTCAAGAACCGTTCGGCTGTTTCTTTGAAACTGTCGAACTCCTGCATCCCCAAAGTCAACTCGCCCTTGATCGCCAGCAGCCAAGCCGCGTTGGGCGTCTTGCCCAACAATTGATTGATGCGGTCCACGGCTGCTACCGCTTGGCCGCCCTCAATCAACTTCATCACCTTCTCATACTCTTGAGGGCTATCGACACAGTTGCAGAATTTCAGTTTCTTGCCATTGCCGCAGGGGCAGGGGGAATAATGATCGATCGCCATAGGTCTGTTCTCGGGAAAGGATCCATCCAAAGAGATGAATGCTGGAAATGTTGGCCGAACGCTCACGATTTTATCAGAGAACCGGCAAACTGGCGACGGTGGCCGGAATGGCCGCTCGTTGGGCAAATCGGCTTGATTGGACGCACCGGCGTGACGCTTCTCCGATCGCCTTCACTTTTAGTTCAGAGTATCCGCCTAGTGACCTAGACGTGTGAGCCTGGCACAATTGACCGTTGCACAATGCGGCAG
>JANQOL010000094.1 GCA_028289675.1 Pirellulaceae bacterium | reverse complement strand
CTGGGGTCGTTCCCGAAGTAGGACTCGTACACCTGCATTTGGTCGCGAAAGCTGTCCAGCAGATTCGCGCGGCCATTTGACGGTTCCGACTGATCCTGTTGCGCAGGCGCTGCATCCGGAAAGTGCCGCTGGATGGCATCCACGATCGCTGCTTGCATTTCTTGGCAGCGCACCGGTGTGGGATTGGTCCAATGCAAGAAGAGGTCGTCGTTCTTGTTGCCATGGTTAAGGTCTTCCGCTGGGCGGGTGGCAACCTCCAGAATCGACTCGGCAACCCAGTCCACCGGGACGAGGTTCTTGGAGTCTTGCGGTCGGATTCCGAGGCCGCTGCGAAACCAGTCGCCAGCTGCGGACGAAAACCCCAGCGTCTTGGCGAACTGGGCCCCGATTTGCAACGGCGCGTAAAAGCCGTGGTAGGTGGACGTGTAGCCGCTTTGCGAATCGCCGATCACGATGCTGGGCCGGTGGACGACTTTTTGCGGAATCCAAGCGCAGTCGCCGAGAAGCCGCTCGGCTTGGATCTTGCTGCATTCGTAGTCGTTGCCCCCAACTTGGTCTGTCAGCACGGCTTGTTCGGGCGCTTGTTGGTCACCGCGATGTACATAGGCCGTAGACACGTGATGAAACACAGAGACCGGCAGGTCGCGGCACAGATCCAGCAAATGCCGCGTACCGTCGACGTTAGTCCGGTACGGTTCTCCCGCCTCGTCGGTCTTGAAGCGAATGCTGGCCGCACAGTGAATGACCTGGAGATCCCATTGGTCTAACCAGGCTACGTCGGTCGCCGGCAGCTTCAGAGGAGCAGATCCGAGGGTGGCCGCGATCACTCGAGGTCGGGGCAGCCAATTTGTCTGCTCGAATTGCTGCAATGATTGCTCGACACGCTGAGCTGGTGTACCCGTGTGGGTATCGCGCACCAGCACGGCCACGTTGCAACCTCGCTTCAACAATCCAGCCAGCAAAAATCGCCCAACCAGTCCCGTACAGCCGGTCAGCAGAAAAGCTCTATTGTCGGTCGATTCCACTGCTCGTTCTTCCGCCTCTTGATTACGCCTCATGGCAGTACGCCTCATGGCAGGACAGGCGCTGCAGCGTTCCGTCTGATTCGTCGATGACCCCTCTGAGGGTCGGGTTCAAATCCCACTCTGTTACTGCTCGGCTAACAGGACAGGCATGTTGCGACCAGCCATTCATGTGCTCGCTTAGCAGGACAGGCATGTCGCTAGCTTTGCCAAATTTTGCCTGTCCTCGCAAGCTATTTTTGCAGGCTACTTCTTCCCAGTCTTCCTTCTCTAGCTAAAGGTCGGCCACAAACAACGTTAACTGTCCTTCCCAAGGTTTCGTTATGGGGTATTCAACTTCCTCTAAATCCCATTAGTGGATGATTCAGGTGCTTTGTAGTCGTGTGTCCCCGTGGAATGCCGCGGATGTATGTGTGTCCCCGCCAGTGCGTCTTGTCCCGCCTGTGTGTCCCCGTGGGCGAGCGTCCCCGTGGGCGACCGCATGTGTGTGTCCCCGTTTGGGATATTGCCAACGATGGGCGAGATCGGACATTCTTTCCTTGGCTGCCTATCTTAATTGTTTTTTGTAGATTGCGACCAAGTTAAAATCCTTGCTCGTTTCGCGAGCCATGGGCCGGCTTGCATAAACGGTGCAGTCGTCAAATTCGATTCGAGATCGTACGGTGTCAGTGGCGTGAAGAAGTCCAAAGTCTGGCGTGACCTTCGAACAAACCGCTCGCGGCGCGGTAGTGGCCGCTACCGGCCATCGCTGGAGAAGCTCGAAGACCGGCTGCCGCTGACTGCTGAGTTCTCGACTCTAGATGTCAACTCAGATGGCTACCTGTCTGCCGTGGACGCCCTGGTCATCGTCAATGCTGTCAACCAAAACGCGGACTATGAAGGGCGACACGACGTCAATGCGGACAAGACGGTGTCGCCCGTTGATGCTCTCTTGGTGATCAACGCCATTAATGCCCAAGGCCGGCTGGAAGGCTTCGCCGCCCAACCACCGGCCATCAAACGCTTTGGTGTGTCGGTTGATCCCGCGACCGAGTTGGTCCAGTTTGACTCGTTGGCGACTTCGAGCCACGGAGGATCATTAACCTATGGTTGGGATTTTGGCGATGGATCTCCCGTTCAATCCGGCATCAACCTGCACCAGATTACCCATCAATACACACAACCCGGTACTTATGTTGCTCAACTAAGCGTTTCTGATTCAAGTCAGTTGACCACGACGCGTCGCCAAACGGTCCTAGTGGTCGCTCAGAGGACGCCGGCCGTCCTTCAAGCGCCCATTCCCCAGTATTCCGGTTTGGCTTCTGTTGATTTGCAGACCTCTATGGGCAACGTTACCCGAGGTGATGGCCAAGGCGTTCCTGCCAACGAATTCGTTTGGGAGGTCACAAGCGTTCGCAGTTCGCAATTGGTCACCGTCAGCGCCCAACCCACACGCGCGATGGCAACGCCGTGGTTAGAACAGCTAGACGCATCTGCACAACAAGCGGTGGTGTGGTCGGCGGACCACGAAGAAGGGAACCTCGACGACTGGACTTTCCCGGATTTCCTCTACGCCGGAGGAGGAATTTTCAACACTTCGGAACCCAACGTCCAAGTGCAGGCAGATGATCAACTGTCATTCACGGGCGCGTATGCTGCCCGTGCACATATCTCCGGAGCGCTCCAAGGAAATCGGCGGGCCGTTCGCTTGATGAGATGGACCGACCGTCCCTATGACGACGCTGGTACGGAACTACCGACCAAGGCCTTCTACAGCACGTGGATATACATTCCGGAAAACTATGCGCCAACTGATTTCTGGAACGTGTTTCAATTCAAATCGAATGACATCGACCTCAGCGATGGCAGCGAGTCCGGCTGGTCCACGAACATCGAATACAACCGCACGTCCGGGCAAATGGAACTGTATTTGTTCGCTCACGTGCCCGGGGACGGTGTCGGAGGAACGAGTTACAGCCAGACAAGTCCAATACCGGTCCCAGTGGGCCGATGGTTTCACTTGGAAGCTTACTACGCGGCTTCAGCCGAGCAAAACGGACGAATTTCCCTGTGGCAAGATGGGCACAAGATTCTAGACGTCACCAACGTCCGAACGGCTCAGCCCGCGCCATCGAATGCGATGCTGTTATCACCGGCTGCACGGGACCTGTTGCTTAGCTTTGAAAGCGATCCCGCTGCCCTGGATGCTCTGTTGGCTGATCCTGTTCAGCGAAACAGTTTGTTTGCTGAAGTTCGCGACTATTTGCTTCGTCCCGTGTGGGGTATTGGCAACTATACCGATGGAATCGCAGGTGGCGCCCGGGATGGAGATGTGACCATGCATTTCGATGATGCCATGATCGCTTCGAGGCGAGTTAGTAATGTGGCATCCACCAGTTTCTTGCTGGTGCAATTGAATGCACCACCTACGCTAAGCCTGGAAACCAACAATCTTAGGGTCAATCGAGATCAGACGGCAATCGTAGATGTCATCACGACCGACGCCGGTATGGATGATCTATGGTTGTCGGCCGTTGATAGCAACGGCCAACCGGTAGGACAAGTCCAGCGGTTGGGCTATGAAGTCGACGGTAGTGTTATCTGGCGCTGGAGCTGGTCGCAACCTCCGGTGGGTAGCCATGAAATCCAATTCCAAGTCAACGATGGATCTGCGTTGGCAAGCGACGATCTCCAACTAGATGTGTCCTCCGTGATCAAGCGCCCGGTAGCTTATTGGAACTTCGATGGTGATCTGCTGGATGCGGCCGTTGATGGACAAGTTGCCGACCAGGCCTCACTGGTGGGTAATGCCAGCCTCGTTGCAGAAGGCGTTGGCACGGGCTCGCTTCGTCTGAACGGCGGGAATGACCAGGTGGTGATCGGTAGTTCTCCCGACATCAACCAAGGCAGGATCGACCAGTGGTCGCTCAGTTTGTGGTTCAAAGCAGACAACCCGTCGGCCTCGCAGCGCCAAGTGCTCTACCAACAGGGAGGTACGGTTCGCGGTCTGAATCTGTATATCGAAGGTGGGCAGCTCATTGGCGGAGGCTGGGATGGCAGCCAAGCGAGCTGGATTAGCACCGCGTTGGATTCGGCGCAGTGGCACCACGTTGTTCTGTCCCTGGACGCCCAAGCTCAGCAGCTAAGACTTTATTTGGACGGCAAGTTACGCGGAACGGCGGTCACGTCAGGGATACGCGGTCACAATGCGGCCACCTTGGGTGCCGCTAGTGCCGGTAGCCGCTACTTGGATACCGACCATCCATCCGGCTACGTTAGTTCCACCGCGACTTTTCCGTTGACCGGCTTCCTGGACGAAGTGCGTGTGTTTCGGCGGCCGCTCCATCGAGCCGATGCTCGCAATCTAGCCATCCAACAGCCGACGCCCGATCTGCAAACTCAGCTGACGGCGCACTGGCAGTTTGAAGGGCAAGCGGAAGACACCGCTCCCACTGGCAGCCAAGCCGACCATGTGCAGTTGCAGGGTGCAGCAACGCTGGCTCTTGGTGGCTTGGGCACTCAAACGCTCGTGTTGGCCGGAGCCGGGGACTTCGCCAGTGTGCCGACTTCACCGGACATCAATGGCACCTCTGTTGAGCAACACACCATCGCGCTTTGGTTTCGCCCCGAAGACTTGAACGCACCTGGTCGACAAGTGTTGTACCAGCAGGGTGGAACCGCTAGAGGTCTAAATATTTATCTCGAAAATGGAAGCCTTTGGGCCGGAGCTTGGGGCGATGGCTGGTCTGGCGATTGGATTTCATCGAATATCGTGGCCAGACGCTGGCAACATGTGGCATTGGTGTTGGACGCGGCCAGCCAACAAATGTCTTTGTTTGTTGATGGTGTGCTGATGGGCACCCGCACGGCGACATCTTTGGCGGCGCACAATGCGGCTTCGATCGGAGGTTCGCAGCAGGGCTCGAGATTTGCCAGCCAGGCGGGCGGCTACGTGAACTCAATTTCAACCCATACATTCTTTGGCACGGTCGATGACGTACGTGTCTATCGCCGCTCGCTCAGTGCCGCGGAAGTCGCCGCTTTGTAGCGTCGCCGGTTCAATCGATACCAGGCCGTTCAAACCAACCGCCTGCCCACGCAAAAATGGGCGCCAGGTGCTTGGCGACTGCTGCCCGGATAGGCACTTTGACTTTTGCAATTATCCTAGGCTCTGTTCGGTCCGAGTCGCACGGTCATATGGATCGTGCCGTCAGCGAACTGGTTGCTGACCATCGCCGAAAACCGGCGTCACCGGGGGTAAGAATGCCCTCAGTGTTGGTCCATGCGTCGGTCGTGAACACGCCCGAAAGCAATTCCCACACGTCCAAGCAAACTGCCCTAAGGAATCGACGTTGAGTTCAGGAAAGTCGAAGTTGTCGGGGATTCAGAAACGCCTTCTGAAGGCGAGTACAGCGGCGTTTGGCATGCGCGTCTACGCCATGGCCATCAATCTAGCGCTGCATAGCTTTTTGGCGCATCAGCTGCCGCCGGAAGATTACGGCGTCTTGGTGGTGGCTATCAACACGCTGATGTTTGTTAGCACGCTGGGAATGGGCGGACTCAATCAGTCTATTTTGAAGTTTGTCGCCGGAAATTCGGCCAGTAGCCGGCCGGCCGACAAGCTGATGCTGCTCAAACGCCTCGGTAGCGTCTGGGTAGTAGCCACCAGTGTGGTTTGCGTAGGTGGATGGCTGCTCCTGTCCGTGTGGATTGGCCGGTGGCTTTCCCTTGATTCCACGGTTGTGGCGTTGGTATTTGCTTGCGGCGCGGCTCTGTCTCTGGAGCAGATCTTGGCGGTCACTTTGCGCAGCTTGCACGCCATGCCTTCGGCGTCTTTGTTAGACGGTCGAACCGGCGGCGGCGTTAGCAAAACAGTGATGTTAGCGGCTTGTTTCGCGATGGTCGTATTGGGCGTCGGACTATCCAGCCAGTTTTGCCTGGTGCTCTTGGGACTCAGCCTCCTGTCCGTGACTCCGCTGGGGTTTTGGCTGTTGCGGCGAGCCTGGCGTGGATACGTGGACACTGCCACCCAAGAGCCCTCGACTGGATCGAACGCCGAGCAACTAGCGCAAGATGCGGTTACGCGGGCGGAGCAAGCGACTTCCTATCAAGCCATCGTTCACATGTCGGGCACGTTGCTCGTGACTCAGGTATTGGTGTTTCTGATCACCCGCTCGGACGTCTGGCTGGCTGGTGGTTTCGTGTCCAAAGACGATACCGCCCTGTATACCGGAGTCCGTTGGCTCATTTTGCAGACGATTGCACCGTTGCAGATTTTGAATGTCGCCATCTCCTCGTCGATCGCTCAGTTGTACGCCGAAGGCCGCAAGCGTGAATTGGAATCCATGCTGCGTTCCAGTTCGACATTCTGCGCTTTAGTGACTCTACCAGTCTTGGCTGTGCTGGCGATCTTCAATCAACCGATACTGGGGCTGATCTACACCGATTTCTACAAGGCCGGAGGCACCATTCTTGTCATTCTGGCCATTGGTCAAGCCGTCAATTGCCTGACCGGCAATAGTGGTCAAACACTAGTGTTGTCTGGGAAGATCGGTGCGGTGTTCTCCGTGAATTTACTGGCGGCCATTTTGCAAATCGTGGCCGGTTGGTGGAGCATACGAAATCACGGTATCTATGGCCTCGCCGTCTCGACGACCGTGGTGACGATTGTCCAGTGCATCGCAATCTGGCTATTGGCTCGGGTGTTATCCGGTGTGTGGACGCATCCCACTCTGTTTCCGGTCCGCGCGTTCAAGAGCATGAAGTAAACGCGAATCGACTACTTCTGCCATGCCTGATCGGCGGCCAATGTTTCTGTCAATTCGTGCGCCCGTTTGGCGACCACGTTGGAAATGACGTATTCGAAATTGCCCTGTCGCCCTAGCAAATCTATGCCGAACGACCGCAGTCGGTGTTTCTCCGCTTCGACTGCCTGACCTTGCCCACGGCGATAAACGGGATACGCGTGAGTGCTGACGTGACTGCCTTGAAAGCGAGGCGCGCCGGTCAATAGTTGCACCTTCTCGGCGTGGGCTTCAAAGTCTCTGGCCACCGCATCAACCCGATCTGGAGACGTGTCATCCGAAGTGATTTCGACGGTAAAGTAGTCTTCCCCAGCTGCGGTGGGACCGTAGAAATCCGAAAACACTGTGATGCGTTTCCAATCGGCCTCGTTGGTGAAGTTGAAGAACGTATTGCCCTGGCGATTGAACTTGCCAACGTAGAACAGCGAAATCAAGTTCTTCGTCTGCACGTCCGTGGCTGGAGTCTCACCAATCAAGGTCAACATGGTAGGGATGGGAATCGTGGAAACCACTCGATCATAGTGTTCCGTGGTCCCATCCACGCTGACATCAAATCCCGATTCGGTTTTTCGAACCGACTGCACTTGCCGGCCCAGTTGCAGATCTACTTTGCGGTTTTCCAGTTCGCCGCGGATCAAATCGAACATGTACTCAAAACCTTGCGGTGGTCTCACTAGTCGACCGCCGGCGATGGTCTTCTTCTGCGTCTTGGTAAATGGAAGCGCGGCGGACAGCATTCTGCGCAAGGACTGGCGTTCGATCAGGGCCAGCCGTTTGCGAGCAAACTCCACGTCCAGCTGTTCGTCTTCCAAGTCGTGCAGGCGATAGATGTAACGCTGTAGCCCGCTGCGGCGGTAGATCGTTCCACCCATGTAGTACTTGGCGTAGGCCGCGACTGAGTCCTTGCGCGCGCACCGGATTTTGGAGCTGAGTAAGTCCAGCAGCGACCAGGCGGCAACGAACAAGCCGTTGTCTTTCAGGTAGCGCCGGATGGTAAACGGGTAACGATCGTAGCTACCGGCCGGATTGATCGATACCGGCTTGTACTTGATGGGCACCATTTCATCGGCCAAGAAAGGAAAAGCCTCGACCAACCCGTGATGCCCAAAGAACAAAATAGTGCCTACATCAAAATGGCGCTGCTCAAATTCAAAGCTGCGCTGCAGGCCGCCCAAGTGATCGTCTTTCTCAATGACATCTACTTGTACATCCGGGTAATCAGTCAGGTATCGGGCGGCGGATAGTCCGGCGGGACCGGCTCCCAGTACGGCGATTTTGGGCATGGAAACGAGCTCAATTAGTGGGTTCTTACCGGACAGTTTCAGCCACGCGGTGTCCAAGGGCGGCGGGTTAAGAGGATGGCGCGGCCGTGGAACGCCAGGCACTTAGGTCTCTCTGAAGCAATTCCTCGAGCAGTCCAATCTCGTCGCCGAACACGTTATGCAACTCGGCCCGCACCTCCTGGGAGATGGTCGCCTTTCGTTGCGGTTTCGCGCGAACGCTGTTCCAAAAACTTCTCAGTGCCTCGCTTTGTGCTCCGACGCGCCTGGCAAAGCGGACAGTTGGTCCCAAGATGGGTAAGTCTTGCGAGTACAGAACTTGAAGAAAACGAAACCGGAAGGTGCGGGCATCGTTGACGCGAGGGAAATCTGTGCGGCCTTCCGAGGGGAGTTGCAGAAAACTGAGTACGGACTCAAAGGTCTCGCGGGGACGTTGTTGCAAGTCGTCCATGAGTACGACCTTTACTTGGTCGTGATCGACTAAATTTTGGACACGTTGCAATTGGGTGCCAAACCGACCCAAGGTCTCGTACTGCAACACAGCAGGTTCGTGGCAGTGTGGCGGAATATGGCGGCCTGCCGCGCGCTCCGATTGCAATTGCCAAGCCCGCCCAAAGTCCGTCATGTCCTCGTTCAGATCAAAGGTCTTCTGACGATGAAACGACACGACAAAGTCCACCGGGTTGCGGAGCATCACGAGCAGTTTTGCCGCCGGGTTAAACTGCAACAAGTCCGGGATCGCGGTCTGTGAGGCTAAATACAGCGTCGATCCCTCTCCGACGACTGAATGTTGCGCTCCAGCAAACAGCTTGAGATAGTCGTCCAGGCTTTCCAGGGGTACGGAACGCCGCCGTAGCAACCCACCGAAGTCCCGAGACCAGTAACCCGGCTCCTTGGGATCGCACATAAACACGTCACGATGTTCCGCCAGATACTGATGGATTGCCGACGTGCCGCACTTGGGTGCGCCCACAATGAAAAAGTTGGGTTTCGTCAACTAAGCGTCTCCAGCTTCCGGAGTGACCAGCTGGCTTTCGGGTGTGTTGCCTTGGTTTCCGCGGGCAGCGGTGCTGAAGTCCTGGTGCGTGTCCGCCTGTCCTTCGTCCACTAGTTCTTCGTCTTCATCATCCACGTAGTCGACATCCACTTCTTTGCTGAGAGCAATCGCGGCGATGAAGAAGGCAATGGCTGCCCACTCCACCATCGAGCAGCGCCCGTCGTCACCACTGATCATGCGGCGGAAGATGGGACCAACCATCAAAGTCGGTAGCCAGAACGAATTGAAGTAAGGTGACGAGATCGCTCCGCGATACTTCAGGAATGTTGCGGCCAACCAACGATAGACCAACCCGGCGTAAAACAAGAGGGCCAGCACGCCGCCGGCCATTCCCGCACGGAACCAGGCGGCCAGCAGCAGATTGTGCCCTTTCCGACCGTCGCCGATTTCCGTCCCAAGCCCTTGACCCGTTAAAGGGCTGTCTATGATGCCATTCCACAGAAGGCGGTAGTGTTCCATCCGAGCATCATCGCCGACGGTCGTGAAACGTTCCATGTTCATTTGAGCCAATCGACTGTCCCCGACGAATAGCAGGCCCACGGCGGCCAAGACCAGGCCCAGGCAGATCAAGATGGGGAGCGTTCGATTGCGAATCCCTGCACTGGAGAACTGATAATGCACATAGACGGATATCAGTCCAAGAGCGATGGATAGTTGAGCGGAACGACTCATCAATAACGTTGACAGGCCAAACGCAAACGCGAAGATGCCGCCAATCGTCATCCAACGCCACCAACCAGAACCTTGATAGAAGGCGGCCCAGCAGGATGCCAAGAACACAAAGGACGCCCCAACGGTGTTGCGGGCGCCCTCCCACTCCAATTCCGTGTTACTTCCGGCGATGGCGTTGCCTAGAGAAAAACTGAATACGGCTCTGGTGAACTTCCGCGTGAAATAGCTGGGGTCTCCGGATTGCAAACTGGTCAACATGACCGAGAGGATGTTCTCCCCTTTCGCAGCCATACTGATGGTGCAGGCAATCGCGAAGATGGCCACCGCCCACGGAACTGACAAACGAACGGTGCGGCTGGTGCACCCCAAGCCGACTAGCATGACGTTGGCGCCAATCAACAGGTAACCGGCAAATAGCAGGTAGGCTCGAAACAAGTGTTTAACACCGTCGAACACATCCCACGAGCCGCTGGCGGACAGGTTGAGCGCGATCAGATAAAGCAAATAGAACGCATGCAACCAGGGTGCGCTGCGCACGAACTGCCACAGTGCGTCCCATCCACGTTGCGGTACAAGACCGAGCGGAACTGCCATGATCAGCAGACAGATCCAACTGAGGTCGATCGCCCCTGGCAGTTTGATCCAGGCGATAGGCTGGATGATCATAAATAGCAGGATCGACCAGCTGAGGGCGTGATCGGAAACTCCGCCGCTCCAACCCGCAATTGTTAGACGCCTCACTTGAATTCTCCTTCCAGCGATTCTAGCTGGAGGCGCACACCTGCCTCAAGTGATGTTGTTGGTTGCCACCCAAAGGTGCGCTCGGCTGCCGCGACGTCCAATCTGACCTTTTGAACGTCATAGCTGCGAGGTTCAAGAAATCGTTTTTCGAGCGATCGTCCAAGCAACTTCTCTAGCACATCGACGATCTCCAGAATGCTGGTATCGCAACCAGCGCCTGCGTTGAAGGTGCCAACCTGCGTTGATTCAACGGTTCGACCAATCAGATCTACCAAATCGCCGATGTATACATAATCCCGACGAACGTCGCCGCGCCCCCAGATCGATAGCGCTTCCCCTTGCAATGCACTGGCCAGGAAATGCGCGATCACTCCTTGAGGTTTAACGAAATTTTGTCGCGGGCCATAGGCGTTGGATGGCCGAATCACAACCGGCTGCAGACCGTAAAGCTCTTGGTACATGAACAAGTAACGCTCGATGGCAACTTTGACGATGCCGTACGACGAGATGGGGTGCAGCGGGTGAGTTTCGTCGATGGGGTAGGCTTGCGGATTGCCATACACTGCGCCGCCCGAAGAAAGGTAGACCAAGCGATTGACCTGGTTTTCCCGCATGATGTCCAGCAGACGGATGGTCGCGGTTAGATTCGATCGAATGTCGAATTCAATGTCTTGGTTCGACGTGGCTGGCACCGTAGTGCTAATCAAGTGGCAGACGACATCCTGGTTGCGGGTGGCCGCGCGGAGCAACTCCGGATCTTCGTGGCTGCCGATAAAGGATGGTATGTCCTTGGCATATCGACTTGGCGCCAAATCCAGCAAGGCGACTTGATGACCTGCCTGCAGCAGCCTATCCACCAGGTGGGAGCCGATGAAGCCGGAGCCTCCCAAGACCAAAACTCTCACGATACTACCGCTTCCTTCCATTGATGGTTGGCGGCAGGGGTGGGTGTGATGGTTTGCTGGACGAGCTGAACAAATCTCGCTCCGATGCGCTCCATGTCATAGTCTGCTTCAATCAGCTGGCGGCCCGCTTCGGCCATCGCGCGGCGGAGATCGGTGTCGCTGCCGGCAAGTTGCTCGATGGTAGCGGCCAGGGCAGCGGGATCTTCCGGCGCGGTTAGCAAGCCGTGTTTCCCGTGCTCGAATCCTGGAGGACGCGCTGAATTGTCCGGAGTGATCGTGGGGATGCGGGCTGCCAACGCGGCCAGAACCGTCAATGGCAGACCTTCCCAACGAGCGGAATGCACGTAAGCGTCTGAGGCCTGTAGAACTTGATCGAAGTCGTCGCGCCAGCCTGCGAAGATGACGCGACCGTCCAATGACGTTGCCAG
Source organism: Pirellulaceae bacterium (assembly GCA_028289675.1). Lineage (GTDB taxonomy): Bacteria > Planctomycetota > Planctomycetia > Pirellulales > Pirellulaceae > Aureliella. The sequence goes on along the minus strand of JANQOL010000094.1, from coordinate 10,114 downwards.
ATCACGCAGCTCGGCCTCGAGACGCTGATTGGCTGACTGATTGGCGTCCGGCGACACTGCTCCGACCAGCACCAACTTGTAATTCAATGACTCGGGCAACCGCTGTAGAGCTTTCAGCAAAATGTCCTGGCCCTTCTGTGGATCAATTCTGCCGACATTGCATAGCATCCACTGGTCGGCGTCGACGCCAAACGATTGCCGGAGCTCCGACCGCTGTTCGGTGCTGATCGGAGTGATGTGAGTATCAATGCCATGCGGCATCAGGAGGCAACGCTCGCCAGCAACCCCGAAGTCCTGCACGAATTCGTCACGCACTTGGCCCGAACTGCAGACGACCAAATCGGCGTCTCGCATGGCTCGCGCATAGTAGGCGCGCTTCAAAGCGGGCAGCGGCCAACGGCCGCGAAACACATGCTGATTGTGTCCACACACGATGGACGGTACACCGGCCTGCCGAGCCACGTTGACCGCCACGGCTCGATCTCGCTGGTTGTTGCCGATCACGCATTGCAGCTGATCTTGCTCGACCAAACGAGCCAGCGTGCGCACGAGATCGCTTCCCATCGGTCGCGCCAGTCGAGGTTCGCATACGGTGCGGATGCCAGCGGACTGCACTTTAGCGACATACGAAGCGCGCTGCGTGTGATCGGAGTCCCGCTCTGGACCATGCGCGAGCGTCACTTGTCCACCCTGCTGCACGATGGCACGCGCGTATTCGAAGGCTACGCACGAGGCTCCCGTGTTGTCGGGAGTGGTCAGGGTCATCAGGGCGGAAAACATGTCGATTCTGAGCAGCTGGTAATGAAAGATCGATGGCTATTCGATGGCAATTTCGCTAGCGCGGGCAACGAGATACTGTCCATAGTCGTTGTTGAGCGTCTCTCCCAGCCGCGCCAACTGCTGGCAATCGATAAAGCCCTTGATGCACGCGATTTCCTCGATGCAGGCCAGCTTCAGTCCTTGCCGGGCTTCCACCGTTTCCACAAAGTTCGCGGCTTGGATTAGCGATTGGTGAGTCCCTGTATCCAGCCAAGCGAAGCCGCGGCCCAACCATTCGCACTTCAGTTGTCCCCGTTGCATGTAAGCGCGATTGACATCCGTGATCTCCAGCTCTCCCCGCGCCGATGGCTGCACGGACGCGGCGATGTCGACGACTTGATTGTCATAGAAGTACAAGCCCACGACGGCAAAGTTCGATTTGGGGTGACGCGGTTTCTCCTCGAGCGACAAGACCTTGCCCTGCTCATCAAACTCGACAATTCCAAAGCGTTGGGGGTCTTTGACGCGATAAGCAAAGATCGTGGCGCCCGTATCTCGTTCGGCCACCCGCATCAGCTGAGGATGGAAGCCTTGGCCATAGAACACGTTGTCACCCAGGTGCAAGGCCACGCGGTCCGAGCCGATGAATTCCTTGCCGATAATGAATGCTTCCGCTAGTCCATTAGGCTGTGGCTGCACTGCGTACTGAATCGAGATACCCAGTTGGCTACCGTCTCCCAACAGTCGTTCGAAGAGTGGTACGTCGTGAGGAGTCGAGATGAGCAATACGTCCCGAACGCCTGCCAGCATCAACGTTGACAGAGGATAGTAGATCATGGGTTTGTCATACACCGGAAGCAAGTGTTTGTTCACTGCTTTCGTGACCGGGTGTAGACGCGAGCCGGCGCCGCCAGCCAAAATGATGCCCTTGGTGCAGTTTGGCATACTAGTTGGCTCCTATTCCGAGACGCTGACCGGCATAGGAGCCGTCGGCTACCCGCTGCGTCCATAGGCTGTTGTCTAGATACCAGCGAACCGTGGTGCGCAGCGCTGTCTCAAAATCGTGGCTGGGTTGCCAGCCCAGTTGGGCTTGGATCTTCGAAGCGTCGATCGCGTAGCGTCGATCGTGACCTGGACGGTCTTGTACGAACTGAATGAGTTCCCTCGGGCGATGGTCTAGGTTCGGTACGAGCTCTTCAACCACGTCACAGATCGTGTGCACAATCTGCAGATTCGTTCGTTCTGCGTCACCGCCAATGTTGTACACCTCGCCAATTTCGCCTGCCTGCAATACTCGCCAGATGGCCTGGCAGTGATCTTCTACGAACAGCCAATCGCGGACATTCTGGCCATCGCCGTACAAAGGTAGCGGCTTGCCGGCGATCGCGTTCAGGATCATCAATGGAATCAGCTTTTCAGGGAACTGGTACGGACCGTAGTTGTTTGAGCAGTTGGTAATCAACACCGGCAGACCGTAGGTATGATGGTATGCCCGAACGAAGTGGTCCGACGATGCCTTGGAGGCCGAGTATGGAGAGTTGGGAGCGTACTTGGTTTGCTCCGTGAACTTGCCGGTTGGTCCTAGCGAACCATAGACTTCATCGGTGGATACGTGCAGAAACCGAAACTCGGCTTGTTGGGTGGCGGAGCGCTCACTGTAGTAGCGGCGGGCTTCCTCCAAAAGGTAAAACGTGCCTAACACGTTGGTCATCACAAATTCTGCGGGACCATCGATGGATCGGTCGACGTGGGACTCAGCTGCAAAGTTGACGATCTGCACCGGTTGGTACTGGTCGAGGATCCGCCGTACCTCGCCTGCGTCTTCAATACCCGCTTGCTCAAAAGCGAAGTTGGGGTCATCCGATACGGGAGCCAGCGAATCCAAGTTGCCGGCGTACGTGAGTTTGTCAAGCACGACGACCCGTACGTCATCTTGGGCCAGGCGTTGCCGCACAAAGCAGCTGCCGATAAAGCCGGCTCCGCCGGTAACCAGCAGCGTAGGCTGAGATGAAGATTGGATTGCAGAACTCATGAGGGAACAATCGCTTGCGTTGAGTGCGTCTGTTAGGCTCGCCAGGCGCTCAGGTCACGGCCGAGCAGGGATTCCAGCTGGCGAATTTCGTCGCTGAAACGGTCCGTCAAAGTCTGTTGGGCCGTTTCGGGCATGTCTGGATGGGATAGGTTTTGCGAACGAATGCGTTCCCGCACTTGCGCAGGAACAATAGATCGCACCATGCGTTTCATGGCATCGCTCTTGCCCAGCCAACGAATGGCAGCTTGCAGCATGTGATTCTTGGGTTGGCCAGCTCGATTGATTTCTTGATCCGTCTCCGGAACAAAGTCACTGTCGACCCCTAGAAACTCAAATAGATCAGCAAAGACGGTCGCTGGGGACTGCTTCAGGTCCTCGTGCAACAAGACCTTGAGCCGATCCGGACCAAAGGCTTTTTGGAAGGCCGCGATTTGAGAGCTGTAGAAACCCATCCGTGTGTAGTGCCAGATATGGTGCCAGCCGTAGTCAATACGCTGTTGCTCAGCCTCCAGCGCTTGATCGAAATCGGTAAGGGGTTCGAAACCACGAGCGACCATGTACATGAAACTGGAAAACGCTCTTTCGATTGGATTGCGAAGGATGGCGATCAACTTCGCGTCCGGGGCGTAGCGCTGGATATTCTCGATCGCGTTTTGATGGTAGTACAGTGTTGACACCGAGCCTTCGCCGAGAGCCAGTTCGCCTTGCGCCTTGGCAAATAGGTTTTGATACGCTTGCGGATCGGTGACGGCCACGCGGTTGATAGTGACGTCGTCACCGGGACCGGAAAACCGCATAGCTTCGCCAGCGAAAGCCATAAAGTGAGGCTCCTTGGGCGACGTGACGAACACTTGCGGGTGTTGATTCAGAAAACTGGCCAGTGCGGTGGTGCCGCTGCGCGCTGCTCCGATAATCAGAAAATTGGGTTGCAAACTCATGAATTCGTCCTGCCGCCTGGTGTCGGTAACAGTTGGTCATATACTGCCAGCGTTTGATCGACCATCGCGTCCAAAGTGAATGCGGCACCGCGGGCCGCCGCTTCCATGGCAAACTGCTGCTTCCTATCGGGATCGCACAAAATGCTGAGAATGGCTTCGGCCAATTCTCCAGGAGATTCGGCGGGCACCACGCAACCATTGACACTGGATTCCACGAGCATGCTGGAACTGGCTAAGTCAGTCGTTACCACCGGCAAGCTAGCCATCAAGGCTTCGATCAAGACATACGGCAAGCCCTCATAGCGGCTCGGGAGCACGAACAGGTCGAAGGCCGGCATGCTGGCGAACCCTGGTTGCTGGCCAAGCCAGTGAATGGATTGAGCAACACCCAAGTCTTCGGCCAATTGTTGAAGTTCCTCTACTAGCTCGCCATCGCCAATCAGCGCCAGTTGGACGTCGGGCATGCGCTTTAAGACCAAAGGCATGGCGTTGATCAATACGTCGATCGCTTTCTGCTCCGACAACCTGCCAACAAATCCCAACACGGGTACATCCTGAGCTAAGCCCAAGGTATGCCGGGCGGTTGGCGCGTCAGGGAGTTCCATCGGATCGATGCCGTTGGGTACCAAGCTGATCTTGTCTGCGGAAATGCCCAATTCGATGATATGGTCCCGTTCTTCCCGCGAGACCGCGATGATTTGTCCGGGGACGCGGGCGAGTAGGCGTTCGATCAGCCCTACTACCCAGCGGGATCGCGAACCGACTTGTGGATTCATCGTGCGAATCGCATTGGGCGTGTAGACCGCGGGAACTCCCGTACCAAACGCGGCCAACCGCGCGATGGCTCCACCTTTGGAACTGTGCCCGTGAACGATATCAAACGGACCGTGGCGTTTCAGATGACGACGCACGAACTTGGCGGCCATGGCGTCGGACATGCCAATCGCGCGTTGCATTGGGTGCGCCACCGTGTGCACTAGAGGATGCTGTTCGAAGTCGGCTAGCAACCGCTTGAATCCATTGTCGATGCGCGTCGGTGAGTAGATCAGGTCGATGCTGCAGCCGCGCTCTGCCAAACCTCGACAGAGGTCCAAGCAATGTCTGCCGACCCCCGTCAATGTGGCCTCAACTACTTGCAACACACGCAGCGGCCGACTCCGCGGTGGTTGACCGGATGTAGGCGAGGTTGGCAACTCCGTAACTTGGGTGACCATGAGGGCGACAACTAGTGAATGCCTAGGCTGCGTGGGATTCCGCGACTGCAATTACGACGCGGGTTGATAACCGTTGTTTTGGTAGGGCGAATCGTGTCCGTAAGCCTGATAGGTATAGGAACTACCCAACGTGGTCGTGCGATTGACGATCACTCCCAGTACTGCTGTCCCGGTGGCATCCATCGTTTTTCGGCAATACTCGGCCTCGGGTTGCGACTGGTTGTTCACAGAAACGACCAGCACCACGTTGTCTACTTGGGCGGCTACGATGGCTGGATCTGATACGGGCAGGATTGGAGCACAATCGAGTAGCACGATGTCATACTTTTTCCGAGCTTCGCTCAGGAACTCGCTGAATCGATCACCCGCCAGCAACTCGGCCGGGCTTTCCGGCGCGTCACCGCTAGTGACCAATGTCAGGTTGGCGACAGGTCCGGGTTGCGCCACTTCAGCCAGCGACTGGCCATCTTGCAGCACGTCGGACAGTCCCAGCTCATTGTTCAGCTGAAACATTTTGTGCTGGGTAGAGCGTCTCAAGTCGCAATCGACCAGCAGCACGCTCTTGCCGGTGGAAGCCAGTGACACAGCCATGTTGGCCGTAATTGTCGACTTACCATCGCCCTGATTCGGACTTGTAAACGCGATGGTGCGGTTTTCGTTGCTGGTGGCCAACAACAGACGAGTACGGATTCCCCGAAATCCTTCGCTCATGACCGACTTCGGAGAATGGAAGGTCAGCACCGACGCGTCCACGGTCGCTTCGCCGCGATTGATGGTTCGCATGCCCGATCGCACGCTGCGGTCTTGCCGGAAATCGGGCAAGTGACTCAAGATCGGCGCTCCGTACAGTTGCTCCAACTCGGTGGCGTTGTGGACGGTCTTGTCTTGCAACTCCGCCAAGAGCACCGCGCCGCCGGCCATCAGCATGGACGTCAGGATGCTGATTGCCAGGGCAATCGGGAGATTGGGTGCGACCTTTTCGCCCACCAGTGGTTCCTCAATGACCTCTTGAATCAGGGAACTGGAGTCTTGTTGCATGTTGATGTCGCGCAAACGCTCGACAACTGAGTTATAGAGGTCTTCGGTACGGGTCATCTTGCGAACCCGGTCCTCGTTCTCCAGTTCAAAGGCCAGCAATTCTTTGGCTTTGACTTCGGCGTCGGACATCTGCGAGTCGATATCCAGTTTGCGTTGTTCCAAAGCCAGCAGGTCATTTTTCAGCATGCTGACGTAGGCTTTCATCACGTCATCCGGCAGCAACGGAGCTTCGTCCTCGGTGACGGTAAGCCGGTCCTCACGCTCCTGGAGAAACTTCTCCATTTCATTGATTTGATCGCGGAGCGATTTCACGGACGGGTGCTGATCGCCGTAGTCTTGAATGGCTTTACTTAACTGAGACTTTAGAGTCAGCAGCGAGCTATATTCGGCAGACGCGCCGGCCATTCGTTCCGGCTGGAGTGCTTGGAAGGCCGCGGTGCGGGCTTCACCTCGTTCGACAGCGACTAGGATGCCCAGCCGAGCGGCATTCTTGTCATCGATGAGGGCCAATTTTTCCAGCTCGTGGGCGCCTTCGGATTCCAAACGCTTCAGCGTGCTGGATACCAGCTCGATGCGGCTGTTCAAATCGTCGATTTCGATGAGCAGCGTCGACAGCTCAGCGGCCAACTCCTCGTAGCGGGTGGCGTAGATGTTGGAACCCGATTCGGCGCCGGAAAGGAAAGGCGCTTCCATACGGAACGTGTTGTACTCCTCGGCGCCGCGATCCAGTTCGTCTTCCAATTCCAGACGCGCGCGGTTGATCAGGTTGACGGCCTGTTCGTTAATGTCTTTGAACTTGCTTTCAACGTACAGTTTGTATTCTTCCAGGATGGCGACCACGACTTTCTGGCTATCTTCCGGATGCGTATGCCGGAACGCCAGATTCAAAATACGCGCGTCGCTGGCAGCCCCTTCTCCACCGCGTGTGACGTACAAATTGTCGATGACGTATCGCGCGGCCGACTCGTTACCACCGAGCTTGTCGTTGATGGAATCGAGATCCAGCAACTCGCCATTTTCCAGGGCGCGGGCCACGATGCGATTGCTTTGCAGCAGCTTCATGTGATCGGCCAGCAAGTCCACGGTCACCGACGCGTCGGAGCCGTTCATTTGAGACGCCATGGCCGCCGAATCGTTTTGCATGAGTAGAATCTCGGCACGAGATTCGTACTTGGGGGGCAAGAACAAGAAATAGACGGCACCCAGCAGCACTCCCATTAGGATCGAGCTGATAAGAATGGCCTTACGTCGCCACAGAATCTCGAAGATGTCGATCGTCTTTTCCGACGATCGAGTGGGCGCCGTCTTGCGGCTGGACTTGGGTTCGTTCATGGGTTTCGCCTGCGTAATCATTGGTCGTCCACCTGCACAGTTACCATTTGAATTTGGGTTGGGAGCGAGTCAACAACAGGGTGCGCAGGAGGGAGAGTTTGGCTTGCATTGTAGCGGTACAACCGACAACACCTGCAAAATTAGGGTGGAATGGCGGTTGACCGAAGCGGTCCGCGTCATTTCCAGCCCGTGTCGACTAATAGGCGCCCTCGCAGAACAGGACGGTCTTGATGGTGCGCAGCAGAATGTAGAGGTCCATCCACGGAGACCAATCGCGAACATAGATCTGGACGTATCGCAAGCGATCTTCGTAGCTAGTGTTGTTTCGCCCCGAAATCTGCCACAACCCGGTGATTCCCGGGGAGACTCGGAGATAGCAATCGTACGTGTCGCCGTAGCGATGACGTTCATTTTCGAGCATGGGCCGCGGGCCCACCAAGCTCATCTGCCCCAAAACGACATTGAACAGCTGTGGCAGCTCATCCAAACTGGTCTTGCGCAGAATGCGGCCCACCGTCGTAATCCGTGGATCGTGCTTGAGCTTGTGCGACAGCAACCATTCTTCGTGCAACTCGGGATGATGATCCAGGTAGTCCCGCAGCACGTCGTCCGCGTTCTCGACCATCGTGCGGAACTTCCAAGCTCGGAAGACCTTTCCGCCTCGTCCAACCCGGCGGCTGCCGAACATGATTGGCCCTCGTCCCGACAGCCGAATCAGCAGCGCGATGCACACAAAAACTGGCAATAGCAGCACGATAGCGGTGATGGAGATCACCAGATCCAACATGCGCTTCAATACGATCTGACCAGAGATCAACAAGGTTTCCTCGGTGTGAACGCCGTTGGCTAAACCAATGGAAACCAACGAACTGCCGCTACTGGCCTTGCCCGCCGCGCTGGTCAAAGACACCTCGCACGGAAAACTGGTCTCGCAGCGCGAGGTTTCCAAGGGGCGATCACGGCCCGGTACACGCACCAGCCAGTAAACATCCAAGGCCCGAGCCTCAGCTGCCATGCAGTCCGGAGTGCCGCGATAGACGGCGTCCCGCTCAAATTCCAACTCGAATCGATCGCCCACATGGACGGTCGCGGATTCAAATTCTCGGTCCGGATGCGGATCTTCGAACCGGCCAACAGGTTTCATCATTGGCCAGCCAAAACGATGCATGTCACGATAAGTCGACAATACGTCCTGGCGATCTCCGTAGAAAAAGAAGGGCACCGAGATGCCGCAGCGGCGGGTGATGGACCGCGCCGTTGAACGCATCAAGGGCATCATCAGGACTTGCAAACCAAACGCCAGCACCACCAACGGTGCGCCCCCTCCCTGCGGAACAAATGCCAACAGACAGCCAATGACAGCTAAGTTCACCGTCAATGACGTGCGAAACAGATGCTTCAACTCCGTGGCCGGATGGACACCGATTGCTGGATACAAACCGACCAGCCATAGTCCCAGCACTTGGCCGAGGGTGGTGATCGACCAACAGACCAGCACCGTTTGGGAGGTCATGGTGATTTGAAAACCGGTCGCCAGAATCAGCCAGCTAAATGCGATGGACGCGGTTAGCGCGACCAGGTCACAAGCTAGCACGACGCCGCCGATGCGCGCGATTTGTAGTACGAACTTGAGGTCCGCATGCACGTGACTAATCGCAGTAGATACCGACGTTGGCGATAGCCGCTGTTCGGCGACAACCGGATAGCTCGGTTCAGAGTCCGTCGTTATCCGTTGCTGGTCTAACGTGCTGGTCATATTCGTTGCGGCGTCATCGGATGAGCTGGCGGAGATGCCAACGTGGCTCAAGTAGCGAGCCCTTATCTTAGACAAACACGCGGTTTTTGCCACTTTCACGCGTTAGGTCATGCGGGGCGGCAAGAAGGGATGGTTGGCTTTCCCAAAATTGGTTGTTTGGGCAGCATACGCGCCCGTAGATCCAGTTTCTCGAGTGAGGACAGCCGGGAAGATCAAAAAATCCAAATTTTGGTTTCCAATTTTCGAACCGGCACAATCGCCGCTATCCATCTAGGCGGACTACTGTGGACTCCTAGAATGCGCATGAATGTTAAAAACCGAAGCGGGCATCGTTCCGCGGGCTTTCCTCAAGCTCTGCGGACAGCGCGCATGAAGGAGCCGCCATGCTGTGGTGGAGCTGCGTTGCAGCGCTGGTCGCGATTTTCGTTGGGCTGTCGAGACTCTACCGTCCGCAGCTGGCACTGGGCGTTGTCGTCGGCATCAGTCTTTTGTTTCCGGCCTGGTTTACGCTGCAGGTGCTCCCCACCTCGGGTACGGTCGTGGCCACGGGCGTCGACGTCAAAGTCGCCGTTTGCTCGATCTGTCTGCTGTTGTACTGCTGGATGCCGGGCCGCACTTTTCCAGTGGTACCCGCGCCCGTCGACTATCTCGTGGCCGGACTCATTTTGGTGCACCTGATCAGCGATATGACTCAAGACGGGCTACACGTGCTCCCGGTGCTGCGAGCCGCCGCCGAGTGGTACTTGCCCTACATGGTGGGGCGTCTGGCCCTGCAGTCGCGGAGCGATCTCGAACAACTGTGGCCTGTCCTAGCGTCTGTTGCCGGAGCCTTGGCTTTGTTCGCGCTCATTGAAGCGGGATTCAATTGGAACCCTTGGGAAGCTCTGGCTGGTAGCCGGCCACTAGAGGGTGTGCGACGGGATGCCAGCCGTTGGGGAATTAAGCGCGCCTACGGACCTTGCTTGCACCCACTGTATTTTGGGAGCCAGTTGTTCTTGCTCAGCGTGTGGGTCTTCTTCGCCGCGCAGCGGGCGCTGCGGCGACG
>JANQOL010000068.1 GCA_028289675.1 Pirellulaceae bacterium | reverse complement strand
GTCGACCCGGTCTCAATCTCGTCGCACACATCCATGAGCGCGTTCTTGAGTTTGCCGGGTTTGCTATTGTTTTCCAGGATTTTCAAGCTGCGCAAGATTGGCAGACCGGCGTCCTGCAAAATCGACAGCTGCCGCGTGAACGCACAGATGTGCTTGGTCTTAGCGCCACCGATGGCAAACGGGCGTTTCTTCTTCGCTCCAGGAGCCGTCTTGGCAGCGCCCTTCTTGACCTGAATTTTGGTGACGAAGTAGCCCATCTGCCGAATAGTGGTCTGCGCTTCTTCTTCGCTGGCCGCTTCGATGATGTCTTTAATTTCTTGGCCTGTCGCGTCCATTGCCTCAAATTGAAAGGTAGGCATGGCGTTCGTCCTCGCTCTAATAGGCTATCGCTGAAAATTTAGGTCTAAGGTTTGAGGGTCAGTTCAAAAACTATTGGATTCGCTAACTCTTGGATTCGCTGGGCACTGCCGACCACGGTGACGTCAAACACAGTGATGTCAAACACCATGACCGAACTGTGATCCTACCCCAAGCTTGTCATTTAAGGTTCAATTCTGCAGGGCAAGCTCTATTCACTAATCGTCTCACGCAGCACTTCATCGGCCGTGGTCACCCCTTGGAAGACATAGTTGAGTCCGTACTTGCGCAGTGGAATCATGCCATAACTTTCCGCCTTGTCCCGCAGTTCATCCGAGGTAGCGTTGTTCATCACCATTTCGCGCATGTCATCGTTCATGATCATCAGCTCGAACAACCCAACGCGACCTTTGTAACCGGTGTTATTGCACTTTTCGCAGCCTTGGCCGCGGTAGAACTTCTTGTCTTCAACGCTCTCGGCATCCAGCCCCAGATCCATCACGATCTCTCGGCTGACCTCAACTTCCTCGCGGCATTCGGTGCAAATACGGCGCACCAATCGTTGCGCCAAAATGGCTTCCACACAGGCGGTGATCAAGAACGTGGGAATCCCCATATCCTTCATCCGTGTGATGGTGCTGGGCGCGTCATTGGTGTGCAACGTACTGAACACCAAGTGACCGGTCAGCGAAGCTTGCACGGCGATCTCTGCCGTTTCGATGTCCCGAATCTCGCCCACCAAAATCGTGTCCGGATCTTGCCGCAAAATGGCTCGCAAACACGAGGCGAACGTCACACCAATGGAATGGTCGATGGGAATCTGCACGATGCCATCGATGTCATACTCCACCGGATCTTCCGTGGTGATCAGCTTGTCCTTGATGTCGTTCATCTCACTCAAGGCGGAGTACAGCGTGGTCGTCTTACCAGAGCCGGTGGGCCCGGTGACCAGGATGATGCCATTGGGCCGATCGATGATTTTGCGGAAGGTGGTCAACGTGTGCTCGTCCATGCCCACGTTTTCCAAGCTGAGCGATACGACCGAGCGATCCAGGATCCGCATGACCGTACTTTCGCCGAACATGGTCGGCAGCACACTGACGCGCAAGTCCACCGGGTGACCGCCCACCATCAATTCAATCCGCCCGTCTTGGGGCAAACGTCGCTCGGCGATATCCAAATTGGCCATCACCTTGATGCGGGTGGTAATTGCAAACGCCAAGTGACGTGGTGGCGGCACCATTTCGTACAACACGCCTTCGGCCTTAATCCGAATCCGGAACTCGTCCTCAAACGGCTCAAAGTGGATATCGCTGGCGTGATCCTTAATGGCCAACAACAGCACCATGTTCAGCAGCTTGCGCACCGGCGCGCTATCGGCCAAAGCCTCAGCATCGGTCAAATTAAACGCCTTCTCATCAATGGCGTTGGCCGCTTCGAACAGCTCTTGATCTTCGTTCAACTCCTGAATGATCTTCTCGACCGAATCAACGTCCGAAGCATAGTACTTGTCGATTGCCGCCTGCACGTCTCGCTCGGTGGCCACCACCATGCGGATATCAAAGCCCAAAAACGTCCGCAGTTCGTCCTGTACTGACAAGTTCTGCGGATCGCAGGCAGCCACCGTCAACACATTGCCGTCAAACTGAATGGGCACAACGCGATACATCTGTGCCATGGTCTCGGTAATTTTTTCCAGCACGTCGGGCGGCAGCGTGACTTCCGCCAACTGGACCGTCTGCATCCCCAGTTGTTCGGCCAATGCCTGCGCCAACTGCTCGTCCGTGATCAGCCCCATGTCCTCGGCGATCTTGCCCAGCAGAGCCCCTGGACGTTGCTGCTGTTCATCCAGAATGACTTCCAGCTGTTCATCGGTGATGAACCCCAAGTCAACCAGGATCTGACCAATTCTACGGACTACCATTTCAACTCTCTAAATAAACAACACTGCAAACCAGTGAACCCGGGCACCGGCCCGGCTACCGCTCACGGCAACTCCGACGAGTTTGGATTGGCTGGCAAATTAGTCTTCATCCTCTTCGTCTTCATCTTCAATACCGCGCCGTGCGTTGACAATGCGCTTGGCCAAGTCGTCCGGCCGGTGGCTCTTGCCCAAGCAGTCCTCGACCGTACAAGTCCCGTCGCGCCACAGATTAAACAGCGCGTCGTCCATCAAGTTCATGCCGAACTTGGCACCGGTCTGAATGGCCGAGTTAATACGAAACGTCTTGTTCTCGCGAATCAGGTTGGCGATACCCGGAGTCACCACCAACACCTCGTAAGCCGCGACCCGGCCGCCGCCAACTCGTGGCAGCAACGTCTGAGCCACCACACCGATCAGCGACGTACTTAGCTGAGTCCGAATCTGATCTTGCAAATTGCCAGGAAACGCGTCGATGATCCGGTTGACGGTACCCTGGGCACTGTTGGTGTGCAGCGTCCCAAAGACCACGTGCCCCGTTTCCGCGGCGCTAATGGCCGCTTGAATGGTCTCCAAGTCCCGCAGCTCACCGACCAGAATCACATCCGGATCTTGCCGCAAAGCCCGCCGAATCGCTTCGGCAAAGCTTGGCACATCCACGCCCACCTCACGCTGATTGATCGTGGATTTGATGTGATCATGGTAGAACTCGATCGGGTCCTCGATGGTAATAATGTGGTGATCGTGTTCCTCATTGAGAAAATTGATCAGGCTGGCCAGCGTCGTACTCTTGCCCGATCCGGTGGGACCGGTCACCAACACCAACCCCCGCGGCCGTTGCACCATCTCGACCACGGACTCGGCCAACCCCAGCTGCTCGGGCGTGAGCTTGTCATTAGGAATCTGCCGCAGCACCATGGAGATGAATCCACGCTGCTTGAAAATGGACACCCGAAAACGAGCCAGCTCGCCAAAGGCGAATCCAAAGTCGGAACTACCCGACTCCTGCAGCTCGCGTTGGCAGCGCTCGGGCGCGATACTCTTCATCAAGGCCACGGTGTCATCAGGCTCGAGAACCTTGGTCTCCAGCTTGCGCATCCGACCGTGCAACCGAAATACCGGCGGCTGCCCGACCACGATGTGAATATCACTGGCCCCCTGCTTCACGCAGGCCTGCAGCAATTTGTCAATTAAAACCGTTGCCATGGAAGATCCGTTCCAGATCTAGCGAGTTCAATTTGCGTTGATTCGAGGCCGAATGGCTCCGCACTGCTGCCTTAGCCGGTTAAATCACCACCCGCTTACCGCAGCTCTGAAAAACTTGGGCCTTGGCGTGCCACCCGAGACGCAAGCAACGATTGGGCTGCGATCGCCGACACGACCGGTGGCGAGTTGACCACCTGGACTCACCCAGGCACTTTGCGGGAAAAAGCCGAAAACAACAAAGGAAGAAAAGACGATTAGGACGGCGGCAGGCTTGCGCCCGACCGTGAATATTGTATTTGGACTAGGTCCACGAAGTCCAAAGCGACCCTTGTTTGCAGCCGCCTGAACCACCCCACAGGAAAAGGCAAACAACCAAAATTAACTAGGCGGGCTCGTCTTCCAGGAACTCTTTGAACACGATTTGCAGTGCTTGTTGGTCCTGCTCGGTGGTTTTGGCGACCCGATAGACCTCCTCCATCGTGGTCAGACCCTTGAGTACTTTCCGAACACCGTCGCAGTACAACGTCGTCATCCCCTCGTTGATCGCCTGCGAGGCGATGTCCACCGTCGACTTGCCTTGGAACATCATTTCGCGAATTCGCGAGGAAACAATCATCAATTCGTAGATTCCCATCCGTCCGCGGTAGCCCGATTTCTGACAATATCCGCACCCCTTCCCTTTAGCGAACGTGGCCTTCTCCGCCACCTCAGGGGGAATCCCCGCATCCTGCAGCACGGCCGGAGACAGTTTGATTTGCGTCTTGCAACGCTTGCAAATCGTCCTGACCAGACGCTGCCCCAGGACGGCCACCACGGAGCTTGCCACCAGATAGCCGGGTACGCCCATGTCGACCATACGTGTAACAGCACTGGGCGCATCGTTCGTATGTAGTGTACTGAAAACCAAGTGTCCAGTCAAAGAGGCCTGAATTCCCATGGAAGCCGTCTCGGTATCTCGCATCTCGCCGACCAGGATGATGTTGGGGGCTTGCCGCAACATGGAGCGAATAATGCGGGCGAAATCCAGCCCGATATTGTGCCGAACCTCGACTTGATTGATCCCTGGCAAGTAGTACTCGACCGGGTCTTCGGCGGTAATGATCTTGCGGTCTGGGCGGTTCATCGCGTTTAGAGCGGCGTACAGCGTCGTGGTCTTGCCGGAGCCCGTCGGACCGGTGACTAACATGATCCCGTTGGGGCGCTTGATCGTCTGCGTGAAGATCTTGAAATCCCGCTCCCCCAATCCGAGCTGCCTAATCCCCACCTTGATATTATCCTTGTCCAGCAGCCGCATGACGGCCGACTGACCGTGGTTGGTAGGAATGATACTGACCCGTAGATCCAGCTCCTTCTCTCCCACTGTGACCTTGATCCGACCATCCTGGGGACGCCGGCGCTCGGCGATGTCCATTTTGGCCAGGATCTTGATGCGTGACAGAATCGCCCCCAACATCCGCCTTGGTGGGCTATCCCGCTCGACAAGGATACCGTCGATGCGGTAGCGAATCCGCACCCGGTCCTCAAAGGGCTCGACGTGAATGTCTGACGCCCGCAACTGGACGGCCTCCTGGATCATCAGGCCCACCAGCCGCACGATTGGCGCGCTGGACTCATCGACGGCGTCATCGTCGCCGCTCGTACCGTCCTCGGAGGTCTCCGTGAAGTCGATCTGCGTGTCGGTGAACTCCTGCAGAATAGAGTCAGCCGACTCCCCTTCGACTTGTCCATAGTAGCGGTTGATCGCTTCCTGAATGGCCTCCCGCGGAGAGAGCGCGGTTTCCACCCGCCGATTCAAGATAAACCTCAATTTTTCGATCGTTTCGAGATCGAACGGATCGCTCACCAGCACATGCAGCACCTCGTCTTCGTAGCGATACGGAATGATGCTATTTTCGCGGGCAACCGACTCGGGCACCAACTGGATCACTTCATCTTCGATGCGCTGCGCGCTGAGATCGACGAACTCCAGCTTGTGAAAAGCGGCCAGAGCTTCATACACCGCATTGGGCTCGGCATAGCCCAGTTGAATCAGGGCATCACCAATGGGCATATCGCTGTCGCGGGACAGCGTGGTGGCCTCGCCAAGCTGATCCAGGCTGACCACCCCCCGCCGCAGGAGCAGGTCGGTAAAGTCGCGCATTGGCTGGTCCATGGTCGTCTCCTTCCAAGGGGAAAACGTGGCATCAACTCCGCAGGTGGATGAGTCGCGGAGTGCAATTGACGAGACGGATCGAGTGGGAAGTTGCCGTCGCTAAGGCCCAGAATCAGGGCGTACCGCTAGCCGACGAGACACACTGCCCCATTCCTATCATCTTGGCTAGCCCACCGCATGTCAACGTTTTGCCTCGCAGATGCCGACGATTCGATCCACCTCCACTTCTCCGGGCCGCTGCGGGGACACACACCTCCAGTGGGCCAACACCGTCGGGGACACACACGTCTGGAGGTCACTTACCCAAACTGACGCGGCGCAGCTCTGGGGACACACACCTCCAGTGCACCCGCCGCAGAAATGCACCCGCTACGGGGACACTCACATCCGGCACCTCCGGGGACACACACACACGGCACTGGAGACAAGAGACTCACCGGCAGACTCGACGGGCAAGCGGTGGCGGAAAACTAGCGGGAGAGCGCCATGGGCGAATGCCG
>JANQOL010000067.1 GCA_028289675.1 Pirellulaceae bacterium | reverse complement strand
CGTCGCCGGAGTCCAGTGTATTTCGGCCCCGCCTTCGCCGTTCCGCTCTGGCGGCCGCGATGCCTGAGCCCTTCTTGCGCTTTTCGGGATCATCATCGTCGTCACGATGCCGGCCTTTGGCGCGGTCTGCGGCGTCTTTGAATTTCTTCAGGCCCATCCCCGTGCCGCCGCCAGTCGCGCCACCGGGTTGCCGCTTTCGGCCCGCATCCGCGGCCGCCTCTTGCTGCTCCATCTGTTGCAGGGGAGCCTTCATGCCTTGCTTTTGTCCGCTGATGTCGTCCTTGGTAAACCGAATTTCGGGACGCTGTGGAGCGGGCTCGTTGGATTTCGGTGGCGGTACGGCGCCTCCCTTGCCCGCGTTTGGCACACGGGCCACTTTGATCACCGGTTCCCGTTTGGAAGGACCTCGCTTGCGGTCCTCGGCGTCCGATTTATCACTCGCACGCTTGGCGTCCAGACTGCGAACGCGCCCGGCGGCCGACAATGGGGCCGCGATGTACTCACTGCGCGTGACCGGTCGCTTCGGCTGCGGAGACTCTGGAACCACTTCGTCGACTGGACCGCTGACCGGTTCGTCGGCGGGCGCTGCGGTCTCGGGCGCTGCTGGAGGTTCTTCGTCGGCGGGCTTTGCGCCCTTGGATGACTTGTTGCCACCGATGATGGGCGGCTTGGAGTCCAGATTGCGTGCTCCCAACGGACTGCTGGGGCGAATGGGGGCATCGACGCGCGACGGCGGTTCTTGAGTGGCCACGTCGCCACCCTCAGCGGCGCTGCCCGCTAGAAATTTCTCGATGCGCTCAACTTCATCGTCTTCCAGACTGGCCAGCGCGGAACCCTTGTTTTGGATTCCAATCTTGGTGCAAAGATCGACAAGTTCTTTGCTGTCCATGGTTAGCTCTTTGGCTAACGCGTAGATGCGTTTCGGCACGTGCGGTTATTCCCAGGGAATCAATTAAGCGGTCATATTTCGCCGGTTCATAGGCGCTAAAGCCCCGACACGACCACTTGGCGCACGTGGAGTGTCATCTACATAGACGTCCCCTCATAACAAGAGTTTACGTCACAACGGAAACCTGGTCGGAACATCGTGATGTCCCACCGGCCACTTCCGATCAGAGATCTAATTCCGATCGGCGACATTGGTCTGGTCCATAGTTTCCTCTGGAGCACTAGCTGCAGGTGGAGTCGTCTCCGCCTGCTCAGTTAAATTGTCTGTCTCAGTTGTCTCGTCCACAGCCGCCGTTTCATCTGCTGTTGTCTCTTCTTCGGCGGCTGCTGTCTCGTCGGGAGCTGCAGCGGGCTCGGCCGTTGTTGAGTCTGGTTCTGCCGTAGCCGCAGCTTCGTCGCTGGTGGGCGAGTCGCTTGGCTCGGCCGCGGGTTCATCGGTCTGGGCAGCCACCTCTTCGGTGGTCGCCTCGTCTTCGGTGGTCGCTGGTGCAGCTGCACTCGCTTCTGGGTTGGCCGCGGGGGCCGCCTGTACCGGGGCCTGGCTAGCCGCCATCTGCTCGGCGAGCTCTAGTTCTTTTTTCAGTCTTTTCTGTTCTTCGGCAATGCGCTCTGCCTCTTCAGCACGCACATCGGCCTGTTCGACCAAGTGGTCCACCTGCTCCATCGTCAGTCCGCCCATCTCCATCAGAGCGTCCGGCTCGATCACCGATAAATCATCGTACGACAAATATCCTTGTTCCACTAGCCTTTGTGCCAAATCATCGTTCATTCCCTCCAGTTCCATGAAGGCCCCGACAGCACGGTCAATTTGCTCTTCCAATTCGCCCGCGGTCATGATTTCGATGTCCCAGCCCACCAATTTGCTGGCTAAACGTACGTTTTGCCCATACTTTCCGATGGCTTGAGACAATTGGTCGTCTTTAACCAGCACGATGGCCCGGCCGATCATGTCGCACAGCAACACCTGTTCGACTTCGGCAGGCTGCAAAGCACTGGGAATCAGGTTCATCGCATCGTCGCTCCAGCGGACGATGTCGATCCGTTCTCCGGCCAGTTCACTAGTGATGTTCTTAATGCGGTTGCCCCGGACCCCTACACAGGCACCTACGCAATCCACCCGCTGGTCCGAGCTGCTGACGGCCACCTTGCTGCGATGGCCAGGCTCACGACTGATGGCATTGATTTCAATCACACCTTCGGAAATCTCGGGAATCTCCTGCTCAAACAGACGCCGAACCAGCTGCGGTTTCGTGCGGCTGAGAATGACTTTGACCCGGTTGCCCGCCGCCTTGACTTCATAGACGACCGCCCGGATCCGATCCCCGTTGTGATAGGACTCGCCGGAAATCTGCTCCCCACGAGGCAAAATAGCCTCCATGTTACCCAGCTGCACCGTGGTGACGCCGCGATCGCTACGCTGAACGGTACCCGTAATCAGCTGACCAACCTGGTCATGAAATTCGTCAAGTAGAGAATCTCGTTCCGCTTCTTTGATTTTTTGAATGATGACCTGCTTGGCCGTTTGAGCACCGATGCGGCCGATCTCGGCCTGATCCAGTTCCTCGTTTTCCACCACCGCCGAGATGTCACCAGTTTCCCGATTGATGGCGACCTCAATTTCTACCTCCTCACCCCGAAACTTGCGCACGGCGGTTACCAGCGCGGATTCGATGGCCGAAAACACAATCTCGCTGTCGATGTTCTTCTCACGGTGAAGTGAGTCGACAAGTCTGAGCAATTCAGATGGATTCATGAGAAATCTGCCGGCGCCAAAGGTATTCCGCGGTCGTCCTGTGGCCGGATGTCCCAGACCGACAGGGCTCATTGTTTAGAGCGCCAGCGAGGCGTATGTGCTGCCGGGCAAGGTCCGCCCCGGCTCGCATCTGCGGAATACGGCCGACAAAACTGAACCGTCGGAGACGGATAGAATTATCAGTAATCGCCCAATAGTATCGACCGCCTCTCACGGTGTCAACGCAGCTCTACGCGGCCGCCACCACCAGTGCGCTGGCCTGACCTTGAGGCGAAAAACTGCTGTGGACGACGGCTTGGCCAGCGGCTGTGGCGGGCGTTGCCGGCTGCCAGGTAACGTGGTCGGCGGGGGTCTCTAGATTTTGAATCGGGAACAAATTGCCATGCCGTAACGCCAACAGACTGCAAATCAGTTCCACGGCAGCTCCGCCAGCGCCGAGATTGCCAAAGTAGCTTTTGGCGGCGGTTACCGGAATTTGACGATCGCCCAGCACGTGGGCAATGGCCGCGGATTCGCAGCGGTCAATATCTGGACTGCCTTGGCCTTGAGCGTGCAAATGCCAAGTGTCGGGCAGGCGAGCCTGGGCGCTTCCC
>JANQOL010000041.1 GCA_028289675.1 Pirellulaceae bacterium | reverse complement strand
ACCGCGAACGTTGCAGCCATGTGGTAACGACTCCGTAGCTTGGAGTTGTACTCCGAGTCGTTGAAAGACGGAGTACAACTCCAAGCTACGGAGTCGTTACCACATGGCTGCAACGTTCGCGGTACAGGTGGCGCTCGCCGAGATGTGGCGCGGTTGGGGCATCGAGCCACATGCGATTCTAGGCCACGGCCGGGGCGAATTTGCGGCGGCATGCGCAGCAGGTCTGTTGAGTGTTGAAGAAGCTGCACAATCATTCGTCGCATGTTGTTTCGAAAATCAAGTCGCCGAAGTGTCCTTTTTGTCATCCGACGCGGCAAGCGATACTCGGCCAAAAGTTCCGCTTCTTTTCACAGCAACAGGAAGAACGCTCAGCGATCGGGAGGCGTTACGTCAATCCTGGCTAGAGCGACAAGACCGGTTCGAGCAAGAGAATCGTGACGATCGCGTGCCCGCAGCAATCAAGTCTCTGCGGCAGTTTGGAACGGAAGTAATTCTGAGTATCGGACCGACTGCCGAGTTCGAATCAAAGTCCCGCACGCACGAAGAAGAATTCCAGTATCTTTCCAGTTTCGAGCACGATCAGGATGTATGGGAGACAATCCTCAACACGCTAGCCACGTTGTACATCCGCGGAGTCGATGTGGATTGGCGCGGATTCGATCACGACTTTGTCCGACGTCCTGTTGAACTTCCGGCTTACCCGTTTCAACACCGCACGTTTTGGTTGTCAGACGAGGCGGGCGGCGAAGGCTCGCCGAAGAAAGACTCCGACGAAAGCCGATGGTATTACCGCGCGACATGGAAACAGACTGGCGATCACACGGAATGCAATTCCGAGCAACAAACCGACCCTTGCTTGCTGCTGGTTGACAACGACAAGATTGGCAAATTGCTGACGAAGCGTTTGGACGAGCAGCGACCGATTTGCGTCGTGCAACCCGGAACGTCATTCAATCAGCTCGACGAACGAACTTTTACCGTCGCGCCTGATTCGCCCGACGACTACCAGGCTCTATTCGCAGAGTTGCGGCGCAGCGGCCAATTCCCCAACCAAATCGCTCATCTTTGGACGATTGGCGAGACTGTAGATGGATCGCGCGATTGGCAATCAGAGTTTGAACAAAATCGATCGTTGGGATACGCAAGCTTGCTGGCGTTGGCCCAAGCGATCGGATCACATTCTGAAGTAACCCCAGTTGAGATTCTTTACGTTACGTCAGCAGTGCATGACGTTACCGGCACGGAGCCACTGCGGGCTGGGCAAGCGGCCGCGCTTGGACCGTGTATGGTCATTCCCCAAGAGTATCCAACTTTGAGTTGCCGGCATGCTGATGTTTTGCCGCCACAAAATATGGTTGATACAGGTCGGCTCGTGGATCAGGTTCTTTCCGAGTTGAACGGCCACGGTGAGGAACGGGCCGTGGCCTACCGCGGAAAGCTCAGATTTCAAGGCGATTACGAACGCGTGAGTCCGACTTCATCGGCCAATTCGTTGTCGATTAAGAAAGGCGGCGTGTATGCCATCGTCGGCCAATTGTCTGGTGGTTTAGGTTTGGTTTGGGCCGATTATCTGACAAAGAAGTATCAGGCCAAAGTGGCACTCGTCAGTCCCGACGTTGCGTCGCCCAAGGACGAAGCGTTGGTACGTCAAATCGCGGAACTGGAAGCAAACGCCGACGTGTTGACCGTGCCAGCCGTGCTCGATGATAGTGATCTGCTGACCGCTGAGTTGCAGCGCATCGAGGAGCATTTTGGCAACCTACACGGCGTTATGTTTGTGTGTCCCATGGCAGCAAGCCAGTCGCCAAGACTGATCGGTGAATTGACCCCCGCGATCAGCGAACAGTACTTCGAAAAAGTGTACAGCCTGGCAGCGCTGCAATCAGCACTGTCCGGACGATCGCTTGACTTTTGTTTGGTGCAGTCGTCGCTGTCAGCAGTGCTGGGCGGATTGGGCCTGTGCGCTTACGCTGCGGCCAGCGCGTGCCTGGATCAGTTCACCTTGATACAGAATCGACAAGGCGGCACGCCGTGGATCTCGATCAACTGGGATGCGGGTCGCTGGGAACTGCCGGAGTCAGATGCATCGGGAGCCCCCATGGCCGAATTCGCCCTCACGGTCGAGGAAGCCAGAAGGGCCACTGACCGAGTTTTGCAACTGTCAGAGTATGAGCGCCTGGTTGTCTCGACTGGCGACCTTGCGAAGCGGTTGCAGCACGAACTCCAACGGACTGGATCGACCGATTCCATGCACGGCCTGGTCGGTCAACAGACCGCAGAGAGCAAGAACCGACCGGATTTGGAAACGCCGTACGTCGCGCCACGCAACGACATCGAAAGGCAGATTATTGAAGTCTGGGAAGAGTTCTTAGCCGTCCGCCCGATCGGCGTCCATGACAATTACTTTCACGTCGGTGGCGGATCCTTGGCGGCGATCCAGATCATTTCCCGATTGCGTTCGCGGTTTCAAGTTGAAGTGCCGGTGCGGAGCATTCTGGTCGAAGCGCCGACCGCGGCTGGCATTGCCGAGGCCATCGAGCGGGCGCAAGCCGACTCGGCTTCGGCTGGCGAGCAGCGAGACCAGGTAGCAGAAATGGCCGAACTGTTAGCTGGTGTCGAGCGACTCTCACCCGAAGAGGCCGTCAGTCAACTTAACCAAGACTTGTAGTTTGTATTTGTAGGGCGGAGTAGTACTCCGTTCATCAGCTTGCAACTCGGCACGGAGTACAACTCCGTCCCACTTTGGTGACCACATGGATTTCGGCCTGTTTTATTTTGACGGCGAAGGTGCCAGCGATCGGCCTGCCCGATATCAAACTTTGGTCGAAAGCGCTCGGTACGCCGATCAAAACGGCTTCTCGGCGGTCTGGACGCCTGAACGCCACTTCAACGCCTTCGGCGGACTCTATCCCAATCCGGCTGTGACCAGTGCGGCGCTGGCAATGGTGACCAAGCGTGTTCAGATCCGGGCTGGCAGCGTGGTGG
>JANQOL010000040.1 GCA_028289675.1 Pirellulaceae bacterium | reverse complement strand
GGACATCGCCGATTCCTTACGCACCCGCATTC
Source organism: Pirellulaceae bacterium (assembly GCA_028289675.1). Classification (GTDB taxonomy): domain Bacteria; phylum Planctomycetota; class Planctomycetia; order Pirellulales; family Pirellulaceae; genus Aureliella. The sequence continues at coordinate 1,508 of JANQOL010000040.1, read as the reverse complement.
TCAATGGGATTGGACACGTTTGGGCCGAACACGGATTCGATTGATGGCCTGGTCGTGTTTGACGGTGGCGAAATCGGTGGTCCAGTTAACGGCGGCCCAGGCGCGGAGCCCGGACGTGACTTCGCACTGTTCAGCCTGGCACCCGGTTCTTTCAGTCTGAGCACCGCGGCGTTTGGAGGTCTGTCTGCATCCGATATATTCTTCACCGATTTCACCGGTGCATTTGGAGTATTTGCCTTCGGCACGGATCTCGGCTTGCTTCCCGGTCTTCCTGGTTTCCCGTTCCAGAATCAATCGAACGTGGACGCCTTGGAGGTCATTGTGCCCGAACCAGCAAGCTGCGGGTTGACGGCCTTGGCAGTCTCGCTGCTCTTCGGACTAATGCGTTGCAGGCGGAAGGAGTGAGACCCGCATATTTCAGCAGTCTGGTTATCGTCTGCCTGGGCGGCCACGGCGGGTGGCTGCGCGGGAACGGTTCCGATTCCGCTTCGGAGCGGTCCAGACGGGCGAATCCTTGACTTCCTCGTCCTTGCCAACTGAGGTCAGTGACTCACTGTTCGGATTGAATTCCGACGGCTCAACCAACTCGAGACCCTCGACAAGAAGTTCGTCCGCAGTGTCGAGTTGGTCTACTTTCGTGCCTTCCATGGTGAAAGCCAACGACGCCCGATAGCCTTTTTCAGGTGAGACCAGATAATAGTGCCACTCGACCGGCACGTCATCCACCTTGCCCCGGGCGACGGCTTTCAGGCAGCGATGCCCTTTGTCATTGACCCATTCTCGCGAGCTGACGAACTCTTCAAAGCTGTTCTTCAGCGCGAAGCTAATGTCCTTTTGGAACTGTCCGAGAGAGGTCTGATTCTCCTCCGAGGTGGGGAGCAGCCGTGAGATCGTGCAGTGAGCGACCAATCGGCCTTGTTGGATGCGGCGGAGCGTGACCGACTCGCGTTCTTCACTAGTCACGTACCAATTGGCATCATGCACCAGGCGAAAGCCTTGCCGGCGTCCGTGATAGAGTAGTGTTTCCTGAAATGCATCTTCCGAAACATCCAAGCTGGTGACTTTCTTCACCGTGAGATGTTGCGGATCATCCAGCGGCTTGATGACCAACCGCAACTTGGCCACGACGTCTAAGCCGGGGGTGGCATCGCCGATGCTGCGCTTCTCTTTGACGGCCAGGTTGAGATGGGTGACTCTCTTCTTCCGAGTGTCGAACAAGTAGATGCCGCGTAGTTCCAGCTCGGTGGCCGCACCGTCGGCAGCACCGTGGACCGTGCCGGCCAGCCGGACCTGCACGTGTCCCGAAGTCTGTTTCTCCACAATGCTCTGGACTTCGCAAACGGCGACACTGTCCAACGCCAATAAGGCTCGCATGGTGGGCGCCGAATGGGGCCAGCTCTCGTCCTCGGCGATGGGATTCTGTGGCAGCAAATCGTTGACCACCAACGAGTCGCCAACGACAGTGATCAAATCCAGATGTTCGCGTTGCAGATGGCCGCCCGGGCAGT
>JANQOL010000091.1 GCA_028289675.1 Pirellulaceae bacterium | reverse complement strand
ATTTGGGCATCCATGTCCTGCCATAGTTTCAACAGTTCGGTCAGTTTTTCAGGGTGTCGCTCCGCCAGGTTCTGCGACTCCGAAATGTCCGAGCTTATGTTGTACAGTTCCCATTGTCGCTGACCACCGGGCGATTTGGGACAGACGATTTTCCATTCTCCGCTGCGCAACGCAGCCCGCTTGCCTTGCCGCCAATACAGTTGCCTAGGGTCGGTGGGCTTCTCCGGCTCTCGCAGTCGTGGCAAGGCGTCTAGGCCATCCCACTGATCCGCGACGGACGCGACTCGAGTGCCTGACCTCGAGAGAGTGTCGAGCGTCGGCATAATGTCCAAGGAGCTAACCACCTGGTGGCAAACTTCTCCAGCTGGCAAGCTTGCTGGCCAGCTGAAAATCATCGGCACGCGCACGCCGCCTTCGTACATCGAACCCTTGCCATCCCGCAGTGGAGAATTGCTGGATGTCAATTCCCGGGTCGGGCCACCGTTGTCGCTGAGGAAAATGATCATGGTGTCTTGGCTCAAGCCGCAATCCGCGATGCACTCGGTGATGCGTCCCACAGCTCGATCCAAGTCCACGAGCATGGCTGCGAAAATGCGCCGATGCACGTCATCGATATGCGAAAGTTCCTGGAAAGTCTCCTGCTTGGCTTGCAACGGGCTGTGAACGGCGTTGAAGGTCACGCACATGAAGAACGGAGTTTGCTGATGCTGGCGGACGAAGTCGACGGCTTCACGTGCCCAAGCATCGGTCAGATACTCGGGTTCCTGGACGGGTTGTCCGCCTCGGACCACGGGATTGTTGGCGTCGTAGGCCGGTTCGTTGTGGCCCATATGGGAAGTGTATAGCAAGCTGTTCGAAACCTGATGCCGACCGTGACTGCCCGCCGGCAGCACTCGGCGACGCAGCATCGTTATCGTCTCCAGCCAAGGCGGTGGTACAAAGTAGTGACCTTCGTGGGTGAATCCAAAAAAGTGATCGAATCCATGCCGCTGGGGATGATAGTCTGCGGCGCCACCAAGATGCCATTTGCCAATCAAGCTGGTCGTGTAGCCTCGCCCATGGAGCATTTCCGCCAACGTCGTTTCGCTTGGGGGAAGGCCGACGTGGGCGTCTTCGTTGCGAGCACCAATGGGATTGAATTCGTAGCCGAACCGCGTTGGAATCCGACCAGTGAACATGCCGGCGCGCGAAGGACTGCAGTTGGGCGCGGTCACGTAAGCGTGGGTGCAGCGCACGCCGCTGGCTGCCAAAGCGTCGATATGCGGTGTCGGTATTTGCGGATTGCCCTGGCAACCCAGTTCCCCGTAGCCCAAGTCGTCGGCAACCAACAACACAATGTTCGGCGGTCGCTGCCGTGTCTGGGCCACCGTGCCGATCGCCGACAACGTCCACGCGAGCATCCCGATCAGAATTCGGAGCCACATGGCCCCGCACAATTGAGTTCCCTGCAACCAACCTGGATGTTTCATGCTGACAACCTTCGGATCACAATGTCGCACGCAGCTCCAAACCCGTGTGCGCTGCCGTGGGGAGCGGGTATGTTGGTACGCTTCGGCTGACGGTAAAGAAAGTGGTAACCACTGTTGCCCAAGCGGCACACTAACAGGTACGTCCAGCATGATAATCAGTTTTGGAAAGCGTAGGGGGCAAAGAGCAACTGGATACTTGGGTGGAAAAGACCTACCACCAGCCAAGCGACGAGTATCGAGACACGTGGAATCTGGAAGGCGCCGTCGAGGACGCTTGGCTGCTGATGCACGTCGGCTTGCAGGTTGCCAACCAACCCGACATGCCGCGTTGGAACGCGGGCGACGAGTTCGAGGCGCCTCGACGACGTGCTTTGGAGTCCCGTGCTTTGGAGTCCCGTCCTTGATGCAGTCTCGGGTGGGACAAGGCACTACGAATTCGATGGTAGCTGTTTGACGACTGGAGAAGAAATCTTGCGAATTCTGCTAACCAATGACGATGGAGTTTACGCACCGGGAATCGAGGCCTTGCATGGCGCGCTGCAGGATCTGGGGCGGGTGCACTTGATTGCGCCGGCCACCGAGCAGAGTGGCGTGGGGCATTCCATTACTTTTCTAGAGCCGTTGGTCTGTAAAGAGATCTTTCACGGCGACGAATTGCATGGCATTGCGGTCGAGGGTAGCCCGGCTGACTGTGTGAAACTGGGAGTCTCAGAGCTGATTGATGCACCTGTGGATCTGGTGGTCAGCGGAATCAACGGCGGCTTGAACGCGGGTATCAACGTGCTCTATTCGGGCACCGTGGCGGCGGCCATCGAGGGCGCGTTTTTTCGCATTAATAGCTTCGCGGTGTCACTCGAGTACGACCCTCACGCCGACGTGGACACAGCTGCACAGATCGCGGTGCCTTTGATCGCCCAGATTCTCCAGCAGCAACCGTCTCCGCCTCAGTTGTACAACATCAACATTCCGACCGCTGCCGTGGAAGCTTTTCGCCGCGGCGAGTCGCCTCCGGTGCATGTGGTGCCCATGGGCGTCGAACGCTATGGAGAGCACTACATTCGCAGACAGGATCCAAAGGGTCGCGACTACTATTGGGCCACCAATGATCCTCCGCCACAGCGTACCGATCACCCCACCGACTTGACGCTGTTGGCCGACGGGTGTGTCACTGTGACGCCGCTGATGTTCGACCTGACCGACACTGCAGCGCTAGCCGGCATGCGGGACTGGTCGCTACGTTGCCCGCCCATCGCAGGCAGCGGCCATTCTGCCTGACGCGGGCCCGCAGCCCGCTGCACGTCGCTTCAACAACTGTGTCGTTGAAGCACGGAGTGTCGCTCGACTGGTGCGAGTCGGACATATGGCCTGCGTCATCAACGCCGGTGGTTGTTGATGCCGCCGAAAATGGGTCACATCCAAAGTAAATTGGCTCTAAA
>JANQOL010000036.1 GCA_028289675.1 Pirellulaceae bacterium | reverse complement strand
CGTCACCCTGCTGATTATCTCAATCAAGGGTGGCACCGACACGATGACGACGATTCGAGTGTCCATGATGGTTGGCGCTGCGGTGTGTTTGGCTGTCTCCCAAGCCAGCGACATCATGCTGGATTTGAAGTCCGGCTATTTGGTCGGCGGAGTCCCGAGACGTCAGCAGCTGGCTCAATTCGTGGGTACCTGGCTGGGACCCATCATCGTCGTCTGGCTAATGATGTTGCTGCACAATGCCAAAGAAGGTGGGATGGGTTCGGAGGCCTTACCAGCACCCCAGGCCCAGGCGCTGGCGACCACGGTGGAGTCGATCGTCAGCGGGGATGTGCCAGCCTACCGCTACACAGCGGGTGCGGGCATGGGACTGATGTTGGCATTGAGTGGGCTGGGTGGAATCGGCGTGTTGGTCGGCTTAGGCTTCTACATGCCGTTCAATATCGTACTCACTTACACCTTGGGAAACGTGCTGCGAGTGGTTAGCGATGCCACGGCCGGTAAACGTTTTGGCTACGAAGTCGGAGTACCGCTAGCAGCCGGGTTGATTGTCGGTGAAGCGCTAGTCAACGTGGGTGACGCAGTGCTGCAAATTTTCTTTCCAGCGACGTCCGCGGAGAGCGCATGGATGTGGACAAACTTTCTGGCGCAGTGGGGTTGAGCGATGCAGCTTTCGATCATTGGACAGTGCCTGCTGTGGCTCGGATTCCTGGGTGGATCACTGGCGACTGTCTTGAGGTTGGAGAACGAACAGGCGCCTTGGCAGACTATCCCCTGGCTGGCCTATCTGGGCTCCGTTCTCGTCGGTGTCGTGGGAGTCGTGCTCTTGCGTCTGCAAAAGGCCGCCGAGCGATCGCAGTCCGCCAGTTCCCAAGTGGGCTTGGAAGCGGTAACCGCGCATCTCCAGACCGCGGCGTCCCAAGTCGGACAATTGGTGCAGCAGTTGGATGACATGACCTGCGAAGACGTGTTGGAGTTCGTTGACCAAAAATGTGGCCCAAGCTTGGCCGAGTTTGCCGATGGCCGCCAAGTCATCTCCGATCGGTTCGGCACGACGGTTTACGCCGCAGTCATGACGGAATTTGCCAGCGGCGAACGCTACCTGAACCGCGCCTGGTCGGCCGCCGCAGACGGCTACGTCGACGAAGTCCAACGGTCCGCCGGGTATGCCCACCAATTTTTGTTGGCCGCCGTTACCGAGCTGGAGCAAGCCGGCAAGTAGTGGGAGGCATGGTCGCCCAAAGGCTATGACTTCTGGCGGTCGAGGACGCGCTGCAGAATGTCCATCCAAGTTGAATTCAGCCGCAGTGTCACTTGACTGACCTTGCGGTCTTCATCGGGTTCAAAGTCGATTTCAAACCCGGCGATGGTCAACACATCGTTGGGGCTCTTGCCCGCTTGGCAGGCCTTCCAAAAGCGAGTGCTGCGCAGGGTGCTTTCGGCTTTTGTGGTGGCGGTTTCTTCGGTGATCGCTTCGACGCTCTTGGTGACTTCCGCATTCAGACTGGTCATCATCTCCTGTCGCAACTGATCAGCCCAGTTCTTCCAACGAGTTTTTTCCTGCACAGACATAAACAACTTTACTTTCAGATGAGCATTAACGAGATGAACTAGAGCAGCTAACTTTTGGCGCGGGCGTTTTTGGACACCATCAGGAATGATGCCAGCCCAGCGCCTGTACGACTCGCACCAAGCGACTTGTGCGGTCGATTCCCCGCCATGGCGAGAGCAAATCAAGGCAAACCCAGACATTTGCCAATCGTCCCACCACTCGGACTGGGACCTACTATGATATCCCGAATCCTCGGAGATGTCCTGGTGGGACCCTCAAGACGTTCCGTACGGGCCGGCAAACGCTTGAATTCTTGGCCTTCACGCCATGCGACTGGCTCAAGTCTGCGTGAGTTCTGCGGTGGCCGAAAAGCTGGCATTGACCTTGTTCGGCCGCCCGCAGCGATGCACCCCCGCGAAATTCGAGGTCGCCAACGGGGGTAAATCTGATGTGAACAAGTCGGCACCAGCTGGCTGCGACGCCGCTGTCTTGCTGCTACGACGACGCCGGCGATGACCGCCCCATCTCAAGCGTTGTGGCAGTCGCTGGCAGCTGAACCCGATTTAGCGGCCATGTCTTCAAGTTCTCGCTGTGTGCCAGGGCTATCGCTATCGAGGCCACTTGCGGTTGACCAGCGTTTGGTCGCTGGACGCGTAGACGGCCGCATAACAAGCGAGTGGATCGTCCGGATCGCCCAATTCCCACACGAGCCGACCATGCAAGGCCGCTGGGATGTCCTCATCGAAGGCTTGCGTGGAAGCGATGAGGTAGTCGTAGGGCAGCCCCTGCACGTCGTGATAAAGCGCGATCCGCGAAGCGTTGATCGGCTTGTAGCCCAGCAATTCGAATTCAAACACATACTCGGGAGACACGATTAAGCGGGCACCGGGCGGCAATCGCTGGCTGAGCTGTTCACAGAAGGCGCGGCGGTTGTAATTGGTCTCATGGTTGCGAGTGGCGTAGGTTAGCGTGGCTCGGAGGCCTGAACCAGGCACACAGAGCACCCACACGAGCACGCAAACAAGCCCGCCGCACCAAAACTGTCGCTCCCGCGAGCCGCAGCGCCGGAGGCCAGCATCGCAGATCACTGCTAGCAGACAGACCACGCAGGCCCAGGGATAGCACAGGTAACCTTTGGCCGGGTGCATGCCCAAGCTGGCTACGTGCAAGTACATTGCGGAACCTGCCAGCAACAGACCTATCCACAGTCGCGGAGAAGATTCGTGGGCCGCGTCCAAGGCAATCAATTTGCTTGGCATTCTTCGCCAACCGAGCCGCAGGTTCTCCCAGACAAATCGCAAGGCCCACAGCAGCGCGGCGGAAAAGATCGCCAACAGCAGGCAAGACTGAAGTGTGCCCAGCCGCTCACCAATCAATTGGCATTGAAATTCAACAAAGTCCCACGGCCAGGCGAGTCGAGAAATCAGGCCGGGACCCGAGCGAGACAACACATTGCGTGAAAACTGACTCCAAAACAAATCGGCGTCCATCGCAATCAGTGGCAACCAGAGTGCCGTCCCCGCCGCCGCGCACAATCCGGCCACAGCGCACTGTCGGAGCTTGGCGGTCAGCGTCTGGCCGCTCACCAGCACCACGACCGCCAACTGAAGAGCAAACACGACCGCATACGGATGCGTCAAACCAGCCAAACCAATACACAGGCCCGAGAATGCGAACCATCGCAGTCGTTGTTGTTGGATGGCCACCAACAATCCGGCCATGGCCGCCAGACCAAACGCGGCGCATAGCATGTCGGGCCGAGAATCCTG
>JANQOL010000022.1 GCA_028289675.1 Pirellulaceae bacterium | reverse complement strand
CTGGATACTAAGCCGACTTCGCTGCTCCGTACCGCTTTGCAACTGTACTGGATGCCGATGGCTGCCGCGGCGGCACTCTGTTGTGTGCTGCTGGGCAGTTGGTGGTGCCAACATCAGTTGCGTCAGTGGGACGAAGAAATTGCCATGATGCTGGATAGTGTCAACGAAGAAGACCAGCAGCTAAGCACACTGCACGATGCGGAGGACGTGCTTTCGGAGTACCACAAGCTCCAGTCGCACGCAGCTCGTGGTCCGATCGGAGAGCTGGTGCACGCTATCGCCACTTGCCTGCCTGCGGACACCCGAGTCGACTGGTTTTCCCTAGACGAAAATGATCGCCTAATCCTCAAGGGCAACATGCTCGGTGGTGATCGTTCTTACGAAATCATCAAGGCACTGCGTCAGCTGCCGCAAATTGAAGAGGTCTCGCTGGAATCCGTGGGGCGCTCATCCAAACTGGGAAAAACGGGCACATTGTTTGAAATCCATTGTGAACTGGCTGCGCGACCGACAAGGTCGACGGATACGGAGATTGCTAGTATTCCAGCTGTAGGAGCTTCGCGATGAGCGCAATGCGTGTTAGTAGTAGAGTCCGGAAAAGCCGGACATATTCACTGCTTGGAACATGCGGCCTTCTTGCTATTACGGTCATTCAGCTGCCCAAGGCTGTCGATCTCTTGCATGAGTTAAGATCCCGACATGCGCATCAGTCGGGAATGATGTCAGGCGCGTTGACTCCCAAACGTTCGGCAGAACTGGATCAACAGCTACAAGAGTTGAACGCTGAGCTGGCTGAACTCGAGGGTGCAATGATCGGTGTGGATCAGATGCCCGACATTCAATCCGAATTGATGGAGGATGCCAACGGCTGCCATTGCCGGTTACGCAAGGCAGTTGGCCAGACGGGGGCCGCCGAAGATTGGATGGCGGAGCAAGGTCAATCCGCCAATCAAGTCGGAGGTATGCAGGAAGAGAGCCCCTATCAACTGGCCAAAGAACACCTCAACCTGAGCTTGGAAGGCACATTGGAGCAGACGCTTGATTTCCTCGGGCGGTTGCGGAAACACCATTGGTTGATGAAAGTCAGCCGCATTAGTTTGTCACGATCACTGGACGACGACGGACGGCTCGCGGCGGAGATCAGTCTTTCGTTTTACAAGTTAACTAAGACAGAGCAGGAACAGGAACACTTGATCGACTGGCAGAGCGGACCACAGCCGCCGCCGGATGTCCAGTAGATCCACCGGTGCTGCGGGCCCAGCCTGCCGTTCGGAACTGATTCGGTATTCGGCTCGACCCGGTCGCACCCGGTTGTAGTTGATAGCGAGATAAACCAAGACCTTGACGGTCGACGCCTACGGACGAGATCCAGGGAGGGATTTCCGTGCTGCTATTCAAAGGCCATGCAGGCTGGACACGCTCCAGCGGCAGGCCGCACAAAAGTCCAACACTGGACTATTTGAGGCATGGTCGTGCCACACCACGAACGTTCTCCGCACGCTTGATTTTGTGCGCTGGCGGGCTCGCTATCTGGCTCGGTAGCACTCTGTACTCTTCAGGACAAACCGTAACGGAGAATGCCGCAGCGTCGCGGGCTAGCGTGCTGGGAGCTACCCAGGATCCAGTCGCCAGTCAGTTTCAATCTGCGCCTGGCGACAACCTCCAGCTGGCGCTGCAGCAGACCGGCAGCGTCGTCTTTCGCGATACACCACTGGCTGAAGTGATCTTGATTCTCAGCGAACAGTGGAATGTCAATATCGTAGCTGGCTCGCAGATCAACGGTTCGACGAGTGGCACATTCAAAAACGAATCGCTGGAGAAGATCCTCGATTCGATGCTAACCGCGAATGGTTACCGGTATCGTCAAATTGGCAATAGTCTGGTTGTGCTATCGGCCAACGACAGCAACGTAGGCAAACCGACATTCAAGGTCGAGGTCATCGATGCACCGGTCGGAACGGAAGATCTGCAGGAGCTGATCGACGCGCTCAAATTGGAGATGAGCCCTGAAGGACATATCCAGCCCATCAAAGCGGCGGGCAAACTGGCGATTCACGATACTCCAGAACGCATTGCTGCCGTCAAAGAACTGCTGGTCGAGATTGTCAGCGACGCACCCAACCCCGCTGCTGGCGGCTCGCCCCAAATCGGCAACTACATCAACACCAACCCGACGGTGCCGCATTCAAATCCAACGACGGTGACAACACCAGGAGCCAACTCGCAAACGATCAGTGGTGCCCTTGAACTGCGTCCCCAGTTCATGAATGCCAGTTCCTTGCAGGAACCTTTGGAAATGATCGTTGGCGAAGGCAACGTGTCAGTCATCGAAGATGGCAATCTGTTGGTCGTGCTGGGAGATGCCAGCTTGCACCACAAAGCGCGTGTGCTGCTGCAACAACTGGATAAACCACGACCCCAGGTTCGCATCACCGGTTACATCTACGATGTCGACTTGGGCGAAATTGAACGGTTGGGCGTCGATTGGAATCAACGGGTTTTCTCACAAGCAGTGGATGCCAATGGAGTCCCCAGAAATTTGGGTTTGTCGCAAAGTGGATTGCTCAGTCCCAATCCCCCCAACAACGCTGCGCAGGTCATTACCGGAGTGGCGCAGAACGCGGCCACCACGACGACGGGCGCAGCCGGTGCGGCAGCGGGCGCGGCGGCGGCTGCCGCAGATCCGACGGGCGGCCAGTTCCTATTTCGCACCTTGAATTCCAGTTTCGAGTTGGAAGCCATGATTCAGGCGCTCGATGAGACCGAAGGATCGCGATTGTTGGCCGACCCGCACGTCACCGTAGTGGATCGACATACCGCGTCTTTGGGTATCGTGACGGAAATTCCTGTCCAACAACTCACACAGACGCAACAAGGTGGCAGCATTGGCAGCACATCCTTCAAAGAAGCCGGTATCACGTTGGACGTAACACCGCGAATTGCCGCCGACGGTACGATTGAAATGGAAGTTACGCCCGAGTTCAGCGCGTTGTCAGGCTTTCAAGCTGGGAATCCCATCATCGACAGTCGCCGTGCGTCGACGGTGGTCCGCGTGTCGCACGGGCAGGCTTTGGTCATCGGCGGACTACGTAGTAAGACCAGGGTAGAGAAAATTCGTGGCATTCCGTGCCTGATGGATGTGAAGTGGGTCGGCAAGTTGTTTCGGATGCATACGACCGATATTCGCGAAAGCGAATTGATCGTCCTGATCATGCCGGAGATCATCGGCTATTGTGGCGGACTACCTCGCGAGATGCATGCGTTGGATATCACGCGTCGACAGCTTAGCCACGTGCAAACGGCAGTCGATGGTGCGTTCTTGCCGGATTGCGGAGACCCGCATTGCACACTTCACCGTGAACGTCCGCGAATTCACAATGGGATGCACGACGAAGGTCTGATCGGAAACCACGACGCCGTGTTTGTCAATCCCGTGCCACCGGCGCTACTGCCTCCTCCGCTCCCACAACTGACTCCGGAGACGCCGATGCTGCCATCGGGTCCGATGCGGGCCGAACACTCCTTGCCAACTGTTGACCAGCCGCGGGCTCTGGCAGGGGCCATGGTCGCGGC